>CAUPUT010000075.1:0-7534 GCA_963514615.1 uncultured Treponema sp. | reverse complement strand
GTGCCGCTTGTACAATACGCGCATCTCCGCCGAGATAATCAACCAACCGGACAAAGCCTTTGTCCAACACCTTATATTCTTTATCAAGAATCTTTTCCGCCGTGGGAACAATACAATGAGCCATAGGGCTATTATATCAGAATAGATAAAAAGGGGGAATAAAGCATATCAGGAAGAATTTCAGACGATACCTTGACGAGAGATAAAAATTCGCATAAGCTAATGAAGTGGAGGTCTGTCCGTGTTGAAGCTAAAAGCTCCCTTAATCATTGCCGGTGCGACATGCATTTTATCTATGCTTATCGGACTGATAAGCGGAGTACGGTTTTTAAGTATTGTGGGGCGAGGGCTTATTGCCGGCATAGGCGCCGGAGGCTTTGTATTGTGTGCGCGGATCATTCTGGAACGCTTTATTCCCGATCTCTTTGCCCCATCGTCGGCTTCGCCGGAGGTTGCCGATACGGCGGATATTTCCTCCGGAGCAAATATTAATATTACTCTTGACGACGATTTAACCGCTCCTGCAGAAACCGCGGGCGGTACCGAAAAGTCGGAAACATCAAATTCTACAGATATCGGCTCAGAATCGCAAAATATGGAAACCGATTCGAAAAGTACGAATCAAGGCAGTTCAGACAGCGGCAACGGGCACGAAGATGTCGGATTTTCAGAAGCATCATCACTTTCTTTTGATGGAACCCCAAAAGATGATGACACTTTGACCGATTTACCTAATATGGGTTCATTTATGGATGATGATAACTTTGAAGAAAGTATCGATAACGATATGCAAGCGGACAACAGCGGTTTTTCAATGAGCGGCATTCAAACCGGCGGTACCGACAGTAAAGTAATGGCTCAAGCAATTAGAACCGTTTTAGCAACTGAAGATTAAGAGGGCGGGTATTGATATAGTATGGGAAATATCAGTTTAGATACAAAAACGGAAGACGAGCTTTGGCTTGAATATAAACATACGCAAGACCCGCGTATCCGTGAGTTTTTTATTGTAAAATATGCACCTCTGGTAAAATATGTTGCCGGTAAGGTTGCTGTTGGGATGCCGAATAACGTCGAATTTGACGATTTAGTCGGTTACGGCGTATTCGGTCTTTTGGACGCAATCGATAAATACGATCCTGAAAAAAATGTAAAATTCAATACTTATGCGGTTACCCGTATACGCGGTGCTATTTTTGATGAATTACGCTCGATCGATTGGGTTCCCCGTTCAGTACGTCAGCAATCCCGAGAAATTGAAGAGGTAATAGCAGACCTGGAAGCACGGTTAGGGCACGCCGCAACCGATACGGAAATAGCCGAAGCGCTCAATATGAGCGTCGAAGAATTTCATCAGGTTTTGTTAAAAATTTCAGGCACTAGCATTATTTCTCTTACCGATTTACGGTTTGGATCGGATGATTCCGAACAAACACCCGTTGCCGACAGCATAGAAGCTCCCGCCTCACTTAATCCCGATGTTATTGTCGAACGGGAAGAAATGAAGCGAATCATCGTAGATGCAATCAATGAACTTCCCGACAGAGAAAAAAAAGTATTGATTATGTATTACTACGAAGATATGACATTACGGGAAATCGGGAAGGTATTAGAGGTAACCGAATCACGAGTATCTCAAATACATACCAGCGCGAATCTGAAACTTAAAGCGAAATTAAGTAATATTCGTAAGGGTATCCGGTAGGAGTGTTACTATGATACATTTTGAACAAATTCGGGAGCAAATGAAGGAGCAGTACGAAAAAGATTCCTCCCGTTTTTTTGTTGAAGTTACCGGACAAACCCTCGAAGAAGCTATCGACAATGCTGCCGTAGAACTCGGCCTGCGCCGTTCCCTTATCGATTATGAAGTCTTGCAAAAAGGGGCTTCCGGCTTTTTCGTATTAAACCCCAAAGAATGGAAAATTCGTGCCTACGAAGTGCACAAAATAAATAAACTGACTACAGAGTCGGAAGATGCAGCAGGCGTAAGCACCGAAGAACAAGCTCAAGAGAATACCAACAGAGACGGAGCTGCTTACGTGTTCTGTGCCCCCGATGGCGTATTCCTCAAAGTTACACCGCCTAGCGGTAACGGCAGAAAAGTAGCGCTCGCCGATGTCGTCGAAAAAATACGCGATAGAGGCCTAGCAGTTCCGCCTGACGATATATTAAAACCCATTGTCACAGAATGTGCAGACGACTATGTCAGAATAGGTCATTACGAGTACATTCCGGGTAACGATGCATTGATGTCCGTTGAAATCAGTGAAGATGAGATGAAAGCCTATCTTTTCGTTTCCCCGCCGATGCAGGGCGGTGCAGATGTGTCCGCAGATATGATCATTACCTTCTTATCGAATAACCGCGTAATATCAGGCGTTAACGAAAAACGGGTTAAGCAGTTCCAAGACAGCCCTGTGTATCGCGAAAATTACCTTATTGCCGAAGGAACAGCACCGCAAAAAGGTGATGATGCTAAAATACTCTTCAACTTCGAAACCGATAATACCCAACTAAGGCTCAAAGAAAACAAGAGCGGACAGATTAACTTTAAGGAACTCAACCTCATCCAAAATGTCGTTGAAGGCCAACCTCTTGCGCAAAAGATTCCCGCACAGGAAGGAAAGAGCGGAAAAACCGTTACCGGAAAATACCTGCCCGCAGCAGCCGGTAAAGATATAGCTATCCCATTGGGAAAAAACACTCGGTTGGCTGAGGATAATCTGACGATCGTTGCCGAAACGAAAGGGCAAGTTCTGTTGATAAAGAACAAGATCAATGTCGAACCGATTATGACGATCGAAGGTAATGTATCGATCAAGACCGGGAATATCGTGTTCCTCGGTACGGTGTATGTCAAGGGCAACGTTGACGACGGTTTCTCCATTAAAGCTGCCGGTAACATCGAAGTAAAAGGCACCGTCGGAAAAGCATTGCTCGATGCAGAAGGCGATATCGTCGTTAGCCAGGGTATTGCCGGAAAAGAAGGCGGACACATCCGTGCAGGTAAATCGATATGGTCTAAATTTATTCAGAATATAGAATTAGTAGAAGCCGGCGACATGGTTATCGTATCCGACGGTATTTTAAATTCAAAAATTGTCGCTAATCATAAAGTTATCTGCCGCGGGAAGCGCGCTGATATCATCGGTAGTCAAGTAACTGCATGCGATGGGGTATATGCCCGAAACCTCGGCAGCCCTGCAGGAGGTTCGGACACGGTTATCAGCGTAGGGTTCGATCCGCGCAGCAAAGAACGGCTTATCATACTAGAGAAAAAGCTGCTCGCTTCCGAAAAAGCACTCACAGCCTTAAAACTGGATTTAAAATCGCTGGAAGGGCAAAAAAAGATTCTCAAAGAGCTTTCCGAGGAAAAGGAAGCGATGCTCAAAAAGAAAAAAGAACTACGCTATATTAACGAAACGGAAATTAAAGAGCTGCGAAACGAGATAGAACGGATCCGGGATTACCTCGCTGCGCTGAAAACGGACGGACGAGTTT
Source organism: uncultured Treponema sp. (assembly GCA_963514615.1). GTDB lineage: Bacteria > Spirochaetota > Spirochaetia > Treponematales > Treponemataceae > Treponema. Next base: position 4,030 of record CAUPUT010000075.1, on the reverse strand, counting down.
CCGTTTCCGGTAATATTTATACCGGCGTGCGGATTGTTATTAAAGATATTATCGAAGATGTGAGGGTTGATTGCAAGGCAACAACATTCTTTTTGCAAAACGGTCTCGTGCGATATGGTCCTTATGAAGACTATACCAATGATGACGATGTAAAGAGGACTCCCAGTGGGTATTCAACCGATTGATCTGCAAACCCTTTATACTCAACTCGATAAGGTCGGAAAGCTTCAAGGCGATGCGCGGCAAACTTTCGCTGCTGAATTCGAAAACAGCCAGCAAGCCAACAAGGAAGATGCTGCGCGCCGCCAGCAAACGGTGCAAAAGACCGAGGCTTCCGGCGCTGAAAAAACCGCTATCAATAAAGACGGTTCCAACGGTTCGGCAGGCGGAGCATTCAATAATCCCCCTCAACAACAAAAAGACGACACCCCCGCTATAATAGAAAAATCATATTATATTCAAGATCCTTCGCTCGGAAAAAAAATCGATATTTCAGGATAACCGCTATGCTTATTGCTTCTCTCATACTACTTTGTGCTAATATTATTTTGATGATTATATTTTACCGGAAAACATCGCATAATTTTTCGCAAAATGCATACCGCGACCGTATCCGTGAAGAAGTAAACCGACTGATCATCGATATTGAACATGAATCGGATCATGCCGTAACGATACTGGAAAATAAAATAAGCCAAATTGAAAAGCTGCTTTCGGATACGGATAAACATATCGCACTTGTCGAGCAAGAACATGAAAAATGGCGAACTCAAAAAGAATTTCTCGATGCCTACAGGACTCCAAAACAGGAAGGAGCCGAACCGATAAGTGAATTGAAAAAAAACAGCATTATGGTCTATAAAAAGCCTATCGGAGCACCCCAAACAACGATAAAAACGTCTTTGCCGTTAAACCCCCGTGAACAAGTTGTTGAACTGGCTCGTCAAGGTTTTTCAATCGACTTCATTGCCGAAAAAGTAGACCTTCCGCTCGGCGAAATTGCACTGATCCTCTCTATAGACGGATAACCGCCCTCCATGGCGATACTAGCAAACTCGTCGTCGAGCAGTTGTACACGGACGTACAACTGCTCAACCGCGCCACGGATGGCGCTGGTTCCACGCAGTAGCGAGTTTGCTGTGCAAATTCACCGTTGAACAGCGTACACGGATGTACGCTGTTCAACACGGTTACAGCGTGCAGTTAAAATCCTTGACCAAGATACCGGGCAAGAGGCATCCGCCTACTGCGCGTTCTTCGTAGGTGCTTGTTTCTACAAAGAGTTTCCGTTCTTTGGTGAGTGCAAGGAGATTCGCGCCGAACATATTGTACAGCGATTCATCCCAGCGCATATCCGCAATGGGGGCTGTAACTTTTCCGTTTTCCACCCAGAGGCAGGCAAAGCGGGTCATGCCGGTTACGCGGGCAGTCGCCGGATCGCTCCAGTTAAGGTAGTGGAAGTTCGAAATATAGATACCGGTTCCCAGTTCTTTGAGCGTATCCGCTTCGGCGAGCGCCCCCGCTCCGATAGCTGCAGAACGAAATCCTTCACTTGAATCGGCGCCGTTTGCCTTTGTACCGTACTGTTTTTCCGAGCGGGAACTCACGATGGTATGAATGAGCTTTCCTTTTTCGATAACGGTTAATTTTTCGGGAGCGGATTCTCCTTCGCTGTTAAATGACGGTTCTACACCGATGGAAAAATCCTGCGTCAAATTAAAGGAATCGGCAAAATGCTCCCGCCCTTCTTTTAATGCAAGATAGGCGCTTTCGCCCTGCTGCATTCCCCGCTCTCCAAAGCCGTTCCACGAGAAAAACTCTACAACATCCACCAAGGCATCCGCAGCGATAAAAACACGGTATTTACCCGGCTCGATTTTCTTCGGTTCAAGCGCAAGCACCTGCAAACTCTGCCGCGCATCGGCGATGCGTTTTTCGTATTCAACCTGCTGCCAGTCGCGCCCTGCGTACAAGCCTTTTACCGCGCGCCCGTTTTTCAGCCAAATCGAATAGTCGAGCGTAAAGGTCTTTGTTTGGAACCAGTGCCGTGCGCCGGCCGTATTGGCAGCTCCGCGGCATATCATCCCTTGCGAAAAAAGCCCGGCGAAATCCAAATCCGACACAGGCTCAAGCAGCGTCTTTTCTATTATCTCTTGCGGAAGCAGCGCACCGTCATAGATTGTTTCGGAATCGTCGCTTGCAGTGGGAATAGACTGATAGGGATCTTCGGGAAGCTGCGCGATAATACTGCGTGCATTCTCCAACGCTGCGGCAAGTGTTTCCTTATCTTGTTCAAGCCGGCCGCTCAACCCCTGAGCAAAGCGATAGGTTTTCTTGTTTTTATAGAGGGTAACCGAAATTGCCGCCTGTTTCACAAAACCGTTTTGCCGCACCTTAGCGTGATTCATCCGCAAGAAATAAGTATCCTCTGCATCATAGCTTAGAGACGCTTGTTCCGTGGGTAACAGCTCATCGAAGAAAAAGTCTGCAAGAGACTCAAAATGCCATTTAAAATCGGAATCCATTTCACACATCATTTCTTGATCACAACTCATTTTCCGCCTCCAAATACTTCAACATCGCTGAATGCGCATACGGGACTTGCGTGCCCTACCCGTATCACCTGATTCGGTTCGCCCTTGCCGCAATTCGGTGTGCCGAACACCTCGAAAGTGCTTTCATCGCCGACTGCGCAGAGGCTGTTCCAAAAGTACCGTGAAATGCCGCGGTAGTTCGGGTCGCGCACGGTTTTTGTCAGTTTGCCGTTTTCGATCAGTTTGGCGTACTCGCAGCCGAATTGGAATTTATTGCGATAGTCATCGATCGACCATGAACGGTTGGAGAACATCAGAATGCCGTTTTCGATTGAGGCGATGATGGAATCGAAGCTGCTCGTTCCCGCTTCGAGATTGAGGTTTGCCATCCGGTCGATGGGCGGACGGTTCCATGAACAGGCGCGCTGATTTGCAACGCCCCGGAGTCCCGACCGTTTTTGACTTTCCAAGCTGCCGAGCGCCCGTATCAAGATGCCGTCTTTAATGAGGTATTCTTTTACCGCAGCGTTGCCGATATCGTCCGCCCCGTAGCTTGCCAGTTCCTGCGCGATGGTCGGATCAAAGGCGACGTTCATCAGCGGGGAACCGTAGCGAAAGCTGCCGATATCTTCCGGCGTGATAAAACTGCCGCCCGCATAGTTACGCTCGTCGCCGAGGATGCGGTCTATTTCCAGCGCGTGCCCGACGCTTTCATGGATTTGCAGCATCATCTGATCGGGCATCAGCACAAGTGTCCGCTTACCGTTGGGGCACGGCTCGGCGGTGAGCAATTCGACGGCTTCCGTGCCCGCCTTGCGTGCTTTTTCAAGCAGCGCCGCAGGATTGAACAGTTCCCGTCCGCCCTGATAGGTGAGTGCAGAGCGTCCGTGCGCACTCCGCTGTTGGATAATATCTCCTTCCCGTGCAACGGCGTTCATACTGATACCGCCGAAACGGACGATTTGCCGGATGTCGGCGCCGTTGGTAGAAACCATTTCGGTTTCGCAGATGCCCGTTTCACAGGAAGCGGCGGTCTGAATAATCTTTGAAGAAACCTTTGCGGCATCGCAGATATTGCACAAAAGCTCCACCGTTTCGGCGGCGGGAATCCCGCTTAATTTTTCACGCTTTGTGGCATAGCGCACCTGTGCGGCGGGGCGCATCGTTTGGTCAAAACGATGGATGCCGTAGGGCTGCGCTGCCTGTGCCGCCGCAAAAGCCTGCTCCGCTGCACGTTTGATACCGCCGCTGCTCAAATCGGCAGTCGCCGCATAGCTAAACGTTCCCTTGTACAGCACCTCCAGCATAACTCCCTCGTCGGAGCCGCCGACAGCCTCGTCAAATTTACCGTCGATAGCGGAAAACCCTGTCAGATAATTGGTAACCCGCCGTAATCCGATCCACTCAGCCTGCGGGATAGCGTCCTTCGCTTCCGTTAAAAGCCGGTGTATATTCACTTTCATAAAAAACTCCTTCGATATTTGTTAAGCAAACAC
>CAUPUT010000074.1:0-7572 GCA_963514615.1 uncultured Treponema sp. | reverse complement strand
GATTCCGTTGCGGCCGTCAACAAGTTCCATCTTGCCGATAAAATGAGCCATGTATCTACCGGCGGCGGCGCCTCACTCGAATTCTTGGAGGGGAAAACCTTACCGGGAATCGCCTGCCTCGATGCATAAACGAAACCGGCATGAAAGAATTTACCTGTGTTTCCTGTCCTATGGGCTGTAGGCTCCGAGCAATCGAAAAAGACGGCGCCTACACAATAGAAGGATATAGCTGTAAGCGAGGCCTTGAATACGGCTTGCAGGAAATGAAAGATCCTCGAAGAAATATCAGCTCGACGGTGCGCATTGAAAACGGCTTTTTAGCGGCGCTTCCCGTTAAAACAGCGGCGCCTATTCCGAAAGGTATGATTTTTCAGGTGATGGAAGAGATAAACAAAATCAGGGTAACGGCGCCGGTAAAGACAGGAGCAGTCATTATTCCCGACGTGCTGCATACGGGCATCGACATTGTCGCAACCCGCGATATGCCATGTCGCGTTGAGTAGTGTATGATGCAATGGCGCCGGTTTTGACGCGCCGTACAATCACGAGCCTAACAAAACGGCCGGTAATTCTTGCTGAATTACCGGCCGTTTTGTTTATACATACTAGACCTGTTCGATAACTTCGTTGTCAAACAGGTCGAACATCTCTAGGGCATCTGAAAAAAAACTCAGGTATAGCTTTTAGAGATGCTTCATCACTATATCTTTCCGTTAAAATTCCGCGCTTGTTGCAACGGTGTCGGTTTTGAGTTTTAAGAAAGCGGTAAATTCATCGACGGACATCGTTTTTTGCGCTCCTTTCAAAAGCCGGACGGTAACACTGTTGTTCTGCCTTTCCTTTTCGCCGACAACAAGCTGATACGGAATTTTTTGTTCCTGATACTTCCGTATCTTCGCATTCATACGGTCGGTATCAATATCAGCCTTTACGCGGAAGCCGGCTTTTGAAAGAGACGCCGCGATACTCTCGGCATATTCGTTAAATACGGGAGCAACGGGAATAACCATTGCCTGCACCGGAGAGAGCCACGGAGGCAACGCACCGCCGAATTGTTCAATCAAAATACCGATAAACCGCTCCAGTGAACCGAGCGCCGCCCGGTGCAGCATGACGGGCTGATGCTTTTGGTTATCCTCTCCGATATACTCGGCATTCAGCCGGTCTTTAGAGGGCAGTTGATAGTCGGCTTGTATGGTGCCGCATTGCCATTCTCGACCAAGCGCATCGACAAGCGTAAACTCCAACTTCGGCCCGTAAAAAGCTCCTTCTCCGGGGGCAATCTCGTATTCAAGTCCCGCGGCTTTACACGCTTCCGCAAGCGCATTCTCCGCCCTATCCCAGGTTGCATCATCGCCGACCCGTTTCTCAGGCCGTGTAGAAAATTTAACGAGTATGGCTTTATCGTCAAAGCCGAAATCCCGATAGAGCGACTTGAGCAGGTTACAGAACTTGCACACTTCGGAGGAAATCTGATCTTCCGTACAGAAAATATGCGCATCGTCCTGCACAAAGCCGCGCACCCGCATAATACCGTGCAGCGAACCGGAAGGTTCATTTCGCGTACAGGAGCCGAACTCCGCAATACGCAGCGGCAAATCGCGGTAGCTCTTTATTCCCTGTTTAAAGATTTCAACATGCCCCGGACAGTTCATCGGTTTAAGCGCAAACACCCGCTTCTCGCTTTCGGTGATAAACATATTTTCTTTGTATTTTTCCCAGTGCCCCGACCGAAGCCAGAGACTCTGCGGCATAACAAAGGGAGTATTTACCTCAACATAGCCGTCCTCCTTAATCTTTTGGCGGACATGCTGCTGTACGGTTAAATAGAGCGTCCAACCGTTCGGGTGCCAGAATACTTCGCCGGGATTGTCTTCTTCGATATGGAATAAGTCGAGTTCTCGTCCTATCTTGCGGTGATCGTTTTTCTCCGCTTCCGCCTGCATCGTCAGATAGGTTTTAAGATCATTGGGCGTTTCCCATGCCGTACCATAGATACGGGTCAGCATCGGGCGTTTTTCATCGCCGCGCCAATAGGCGCCCGCAATTTTTTGCAGCTTAAAACTTTGGGCATTAATTTCTTTTGAATTGGCAACATGCGGCCCTCTGCATAAATCGAAAAAATTACCCGACCGGTAAATCGAGATTTCCGCATCTTGAGGTAAATCATTGATAAGCTCACATTTGTACGGTTGGTCTTTAAAAAGTTCAAGCGCTTCTTGCCGACCGATAACTTCTTTTACAAAATTCTGCGGAGTTGATAAAAGACGGCGCATTTCTTTTTCAATGCGGGCAAGATCATCCTGTGTAATCGATGTCGGAAGGTCAAAATCATAATAAAATCCATGTTCAACAGCAGGTCCAATAGCGACCTTTGTACCGGGAAATAAATTCATAACAGCTTCTGCCATTATGTGCGCAATACTGTGCCGTAGTAACGGTAATTTTTCCGATTTTGGCAATGAATAGTTCATACGACCTCCCTTTTATCTCTTCCATTATATTATATAAATATAAGTAGAAGCATACCGCCGAATTTTTAGGCTGTCAAGACTCCAATCCGGGGTAAACGCAGCAGGTCGTTTCTAGTAAGCCCGCAGCAAAATTAAGGCTGCTCAACCAGAGTTGAACCACTTCGCGGTTCAAATGGTCTCACAGCCTCAATTTTGCTGCGATTTTTATCTACTTGCCTGATGCGTTTACCCGTCTGCCGGAAGAAAAGTGCGACATTTTGGATAAAATTTCGCACAGAAGGAAGACTCCCGCTTAAAACCGTATAAAAGATTTTTTTATAATGCCGATGATGATGATATGGAATCTACGAAAAATTTTTCTGAAGAGTTAGCACACCACATAGCCATACAGCGAGAAGAGTTTAACAAACATTTACTTCCACAGCTGCAGCAAAATTATGCAGCGCTCGGCAGCGTAGTAAAAATTCTACGCAGTAATTTACTGAAAAAAGGTTTGGTCTACGACGATCCGTATAAATACGACAGCCGTATGACCGAAATAAAAGTTCCCGGCAATGAAGGTTTTGCCGATAGCGAACGGGCGGCTATCGTCGGTTCCCGATTAGCACAGTATCAAACGATGCTTGATTTTTTAACTAACTCATATCAGTTTAACTGTTCATTTCTAACTCCCCAGCGTATTGCATCCATGCTTGCATTGAATAAAACCTTCCAGTGGTCGGCGCTCAACGAAAATTCAACGCTTGCCAATACCCGTGCAATAGCTGAAATTTGTAAATCGCTCCACTCCGTCTCCGATACGTTGACCGGCGGACTGTTAAGAGATTCGCTTGGGCACCTTGCAAAGCTCGACACCGACATTAATAAAACACTTCGCCAACTTGCCCGCTTACACCGCGAAGAATATAAACTCACAGTTAGAAAAAATTTACCGGCCGATTTAACGGTTACGCAAGCGGATATAACAAGTCCGATCAAATTATTAAAAACACTTAAAAAAACACTGAGCGCAAATGATGAAAAATTGCCGTTCTATCATGAACTTGTGATGGAGGTTATTAAAGAAGATTACGGTCCCGATTCGGCGCATTTGCAACAGGAAGTATTGCGTCATTTAAATATAAGGGAAAAAGAAAATGTAAAAACCAATAAACAAGAAAATATGCGGCCGGTACTCTTAACGGGGCTGCGTATTCTCGGTACCACCGGTAATCATTTTGATACGTGCCTCACAAAAGTCATGGCTAACCAAGAAATAATATATAAATCGCGTATGACGATTTTTACCAAGTTTTTAGAAGCACTGAGGCGTGCTTTCAATATGGAAGAAAAAAAACATGAAATTACCATATCGATTAAAGACCCTATCAGCAATTTGCAAAAAAAAGAAATACTCGTACTGGAAGATTTTATCGATAACTTGACAAAGACAATTCGCATTTTCAAAGTTCTTTCATCCGGCACCTCCGACCTACAACAGCGTCTAACCGGTATGAGTAATGAGCAATTGCTTGAAATGTTAAACAAATACATTGTTATATGTAATGGTTATTTAAAAACCCTTGGCGGATTGGATGATTATTATAAATCCACTGATGTCATATTGCGTTCCAAAATGAAAGGGATAAAAATAGAATTGACAACAATCCGCAATGCAGTGATAAAAGCAAATCAATGCAGAGCGGAATACAATGCGAGCGTCGAAGAGTATTCAAATATGAAAGAACTTGGATTAATTCATGAATAAAAAAAATATAGTATTGTTTCTTATTTTATGTATATTTCCATTTGTTGCATGTGCAGAAAATGAAACGTATCCTCAAAACGAGTTCGTTGTTTCCGTTACCACCGGTATTCCGAATTTACATCCCCATGCCGCGTATAATGCAAATGAAGCGCAAATTCTTACCGGTCTATATGAAGGGTTGTGCTCCTACGATCCGTATACATTACAGCCGATCGCCGGATTAGCAAAGGATTGGAGAATCAGTACAGACGGTTTAACGTGGACCTTTACACTGCGGGATAACCTCACATTTGAAAACGGCGACCCTATTACCGCACAAGTATTCTGCGATTCATTTATCAATTTATTGAATCCTTCATTGGATTTACCGTATGCATCACTTTTGGATTGCGTCAAAGGTGTAAAGGAATACCGAAACGGAAAGGCCGCCGACACATCGCATATAGGTTTGTATGCGGAATCGGATACATCATTAAAAATTTCGCTCGTATATCCGGCAGAGCAGCTGGCAAATATACTGTGCCATCACGCATTTTCCGCAGTACATCCTTCACAGCTTAAAGAGATAACTCGTTATGCAGGCAAGAGTTCGTTTACAAGTCCGTCCACAGCTTTTAAACCGATCGCGAGCGGTCCTTTTAAAATAGAAAGTTTTACCGGCGACAAAATCCGCCTCGTAAAGAATCCTTCTTATTGGGATACGAAATCGGTACGGCTGCCGGCAATCAGTCTTTTATTGGATAACGATGCCGATAAAATGACGGAAGCGTTTAATCAAGGAACCATCCATTGGCTTTGCGGTTCCGTCAATTTAAATAAAGTAGCAGCGGCATATACCATCCACATTACACCGATGTTTGCGACTGAATACTTCTATTTTAAAACAAAGGCGTCGCCATGCAATAATCAAATAATTAGGGAAGCACTGCTCGCTGCCATACCTTACACGGAATTACGTAAGGATTATTTAATACCGGCTAAGACACTGATATTTCCTCTCACGGGATATCCAGCCGTACCCGGTGTCGATAAACAGGATATGGCAAAAGCTGAAAAACTGTTGAAAAAAGTCCCGCAGTCGGAAACAACACAGCCGGTAAAAATTCTCTTACCTGAGACAGCGTTCTATGCCGAACAAGCAGCATTACTGAAAAACGCATGGGAAAAAATAGGAATTTCAACCGAAATTACAACGGTACCTTTTGAAGAATACTACGGTCGATTAAAGACGGATAACTATCATTTGGCTGTCATTTCATGGATTGGCGATTTTGCAGATCCTCTCTCGTTTTTGGAGTTATTTCGCACCGATTCAACTTTAAATGATTCGGGTTGGCATAATATCGATTATGAAAACTTTATCAAGAAAGCATCGGCAGAACAAAACCGTAAAACAAGATTCGACTATCTTGCAAAAGCGGAACAGTTGCTCTTGGATTCGTCGGTTCTTATTCCGCTTTCTCACGTTCCGGCAATCAACGTAATCGATTTAAGCGATATAAAAGGCTGGTATGTCAATGCGGTTAATATCCATCCGTTTAAGTTTATCCGATTTGCCCAGCCCGATCCGTTGCCCGGAGTTGCGTTATATACCGAGTAACGAGCCGACAAAACAGATTGCTCCGGCAAGTAGTGCATATATAATAAAATATTTAAACACCGCCGCAAGAATTTTGCTGTCGGAACCGGTACTACCGATAGCTCCCGCACCGATTGCAATATTCTGCGGACATACCATTTTACCGATACCGGCACCCATCACATTTGCTGCAGTAATCCAATAGGGATTTAGATTGAGCGAAAGAGCGGTTTCAAGCTGTAAATTCCCAAAGAGAACGTTGGTAGAGGTACCCGATCCTGTGATAAACGCGCCCAATATCCCGATAAGCGGCGCAACAAAGGGATACACGGGGCCGGTTGCAACAACAGCCGAACGAGCAATATCGGAAATCATTCCGCTATATATCATCACCTTAGCAGTTGCCAAAACACTGCAAATCGTTACGAAGGTTCTCCAATATTTTTTTAAGGTAAAGCCCAATACACCGGCCATTTGAAACCATGAAGCCTTTTGAATAAGCCCTCCGCAGATAGCCGCTATAAATATCACTACTCCCGGAGTATTTATCCAGCTGAATGTGAGCGGCTTACCTCCTTCTCCCGTATAAATCATAAACGAATGTTTGAAATCCTTAATGGCGTTGTGCACGGGAGGACAGATCTTTGAGGTAAGAATTAACAATACAAAGATGAGCATAAACGGCGCCCATGCTCTCAGGCCTTCGGCAAAGCCGATATGCGCTGTCGGTACTGCTATCTCTGCCGCAACAGTTTTTACGGAATACTCCGATTCGGTTTTTGCGGTGCCGCGAGCCTCGTTACCGTTTCTTTTGCTGAATTTTGCCGCAAGGATTACGCAGAGCATCGAACAGATTGAACCGACAATAGTCGGGAGTTCGGGGCCTAACAATTGTGCAAAAAGAAGATAGGGAATAACGAATGACAGCGACGCGATCAACGTGATATGCCATACGCCTTTTAATGCCTTTATTCCTCCTCCGCAGATGACTACCGCAAGGAACGGCGAAAGAAATGTATGAATGGCCTGTATGAGCGCGGCATTTGCAGCAAGCTGCTGCAAGTCTAACCCTGTAATGGACGCAAGTGTTGCTGTCGGCACTCCTGCCGAACCGAACGCAGTCGGCGTCGTATTTACAACAAGACAAGCCGTTACCGCGTTGATGGGATTAAGACCTATTCCGGCAAGAATCGATGCGGGAATAGCGACCGCAGTACCGAACCCTGCCATACCTTCCATAAAATTACCGAACCCCCAGCCGATAATCAGCATCAGTATTCTTTTATCATCGGAAATACCGATCAGCATCCCCTTGATCATTTCCATCGCGCCGGTTTTTATCGTTAAATTGTATGTAAAAAGAGCGGCGATAATAATCAAACAGATAGGCCAGAGCGCATACGCAACTCCTTCGAGCATAGCGGACGAGATATGCAGAGGCGGTAATTTCCAATACAGCGCCGCCAAAATCGCCGTTATAAGCAGCGCAATACCGCAAGCCTTACAACTACTCATCTTGAGCTTACTTAAAGAAATAATAAGCCAGACAATCGGCAGCATTGCAAGTATAAAATTAATCAATATCATATATTATTTCATCCTTCAGGGTAAACACATCATCGGTTAATATGGTTGAGTAAATCTTGGTGCCGGTTAAAGAAGTTCTGTATTGCAGTCAGAATTATTGTACGAATTTTTTCTTTATTTTGATTAAACACATCCTTATCGCTGAATAATTCGTGCATAACCAGCATACCGTGAAAAATTTTAAG
>CAUPUT010000073.1:0-7573 GCA_963514615.1 uncultured Treponema sp. | reverse complement strand
TGTGGAAAGATTGTTTTGCATTTTTTTAGGTTTTTGTTTTTTTGCCCTTTTCGCCCGGGCACCACCCACCAAAAAAAAATTAAAAAAAAAAACCCCCCCCCCCCCCCCCCCCCGCTGCGCAGTCTTGCATACAAGGGACGGAAATCATGACAGAACAAGAATTGCATGATTTGCTTTCCGCCTTAAGCCTTTACGCTTCGTTTTTCCTCTTTTTGATTGTGGTGTGTTTTATTGCGTTCATTACAATTTTGGTGATTCTGCTCAACAATATCAAAAAAAGAAAGCTGCTCAAAGAAAACCGTACATTCATTTCCGAAATTATTCAGACACAGGAAAAAGAGCGGAAGCGCATCAGTCAGGAACTGCACGACACGGTAAGCCAGAATATCAAAACGCTTCTCATAGAACAAAAAAGATTTTTGTCAGAGATCAACGGCACAAACGCTCACTTTCAAAATAACGATGCAGCTGCGCCTGATAAATCTGCAATCGAAAAAATAGAAAAGATCATCAGTCTTGAAAAACAGAATCAAAAAGAACTTCGCGCGATTATCCAAAACCTTTCAATTCCGCTATTAGACAGTGTGCCGTTTAAAACGGTTATACACGATTTGTGCGAACAATTTTCCGAACGGTCGGGGCTTCCCTGTACGTTTTTTGTAGAACAAAATGTGGCGCTTGAAGATTTTACAAACGAACAAAAACATCATATTTTGCGCATTATTCAGGAAGCCTTGAACAATGTCCGCGCTCATGCCAAAGCAGAAGAAACAAGTGTGGTGATTAGGACTGCTGAATATTCGGGAAAAGACGGTGCAGCCTTGCCTCACCATGATAAGATCCGCATCATGATTTTTGACGACGGAACAGGTTTTGACACAGCGGCACTGTATGCTGAAAGCGGGCTGCACTTTGGCATGAGGGGTATGGAAATGAGAGCGAAGTTGTTGGGCGGAACGCTCACCATTACCAGCAAACCGGAAACGGGGACGGAAGTACGGGTAGAAGTGCCGCGTGAAGGCTAGAGAGAACTCCGGAAAACATCACGCCTGTCCGGTCGGTTTTGCAAACGGTGTTATGTGATATTACTTCTGCATTAGAGTTGAATAATTCAAATGATTTTCTCTTGCAAAAGAAATAAACTCTTTTTCTTCCTGTGTTACCCGAATTTGAAATTTCAAAGGATGGCTAAACTTTAGTTTTCGACCAGCATTTTCTCTTGCTCCGCCATGCCCAAATTCTTTTGCATAATTTGCAAGACCTGATTTTTTTAAGTATTCCTTTTCAGAAATAATTTTTTCATCAGGAGAAAGTTCTGCTTCCAATTTCTTAAAAACATAACCTTCCGAATCTTTCACATATACATATCCCATAATCAGACCTCCTTCAAGCGCTTCTCAGCAAGTTTTATAGTTTCTTTTGGAGTTTTCTGTGTCTTCTTTACAAAAACAACTCCTATTACAATAATTTTTCTTTCTTTATATTTAAATAAAGACCTAAGTTCATTTGATTTTATTTCAAAAATCTTTTTCTGAAGATGCTTTACTTTTACAAACTCAATTCCCTGTTGTTCAATTTTTTCATATTCTATTTTTAGTAAATCTTTTTGAGATTGTTCCAAAGATGATATTTCCGATTCAGCAACAGGAAGTTTTTCCACCTTAAACTTCACGATTTAAATATACCATTTATTTTGATTTTGTCAACAGTTTCAATTAAATATATAAAAAAGACGGGTATAACTCGTTTCTTTATTCCTATTTTCGAAACCCTGAATTTCTTGGGACTATACTCCCGATTTTTGTAAGAGTTACCTCCCTATTATAGAACAACAGCGTATTGTAGAATGATAACCATCAAATCTTAAAGCTGCCTAAAAACAGCAAACCTATGAGGAGATCTCAAAAAAAAGGAGTTTTGTTATGAAACTAAAAAGAGTGGTTGCAGCGATGCTTATGGCATTGGCAGCAGTGGTTATTGCAAGCGGCTGTAAGCAAACGGTAAATACTGAAACGGTAAATACCGGAACTACCGCTGTAGCGGTAACAGGAATAAAGCTTAATAAAGGGGATCTGTCGCTTAAAGTAGATGAAAGCAAAAAACTGGCAGCAACAGTTATGCCTGCAAATGCAACGAACAAACAAGTAACATGGGCTTCCGATAAACCGGCAGTTGCAACTGTAAGTCAAGACGGTACGGTAACTGCGAAAGAAGAGGGTACGGCTCAGATCACCGTAAAAACGGTAAATGGCGGGAAAATCGCCCGCTGTAAGATAACAGTAACAGCCAAGGATCCGACACCTACCGCCGAGTTCACAGTTGTGATGACTCACGGGGTGCACGGTACTATATCTGCAAACCCTGCGATACCCGCAAGCGGTAAGATTGCCAAAGATACATCAATTACGTTTACGGCCAAAGCGGATACAGGTTTTTCAGTCGATACGTGGACTATAACCGGCGGTGAAATTTTAGATGGAACCGGTACGGAAGGAAGTTTAACGGCAAAGGTCAAAATCACTGCACCCACAACCGTAACGGTGAGTTTTAAGAAAATATCATACAAAGTAACATTTGACGCGAAAGGCGGATTACCCATACCGACGGAGCAGCATGTCCTGTACAAAGAAAAGGCAAGTGCGCCGATAGTTCCCGCAAAAGAAGGCTACGATCTTGAAGGCTGGTTCAATAAAGACGGAGATGCACCTTGGGACTTTGCCGTAGACGAGGTAACAAAAGACACCAACCTATACGCAAAGTGGAAAACAAAAAAGTATGCGGTAAACTTTAACGTAGACGGCGGGGATGGCAATCTTACAGCAACGCTTAATGGTAGTTCTTTTACTACCGGCAAAGAAGTAGAACACGGTAATACCGTTAAATTTAGTGCTAAGCCTAAAGAAGGCTACAAAGTAGATAAATGGAGTATAACGACTGATTCTGCATTAATTGAAGGCGGTACGGAAGGAAGTTTAACGGCAAAGGTCAAAATCACTGCAAACACAACTGTAACGGTGAGCTTTAAGAAAAAGGAATATAGAGTAACATTTGATGCGAAAGGCGGATTGCCCGTATCGCCGACACAGCATGTCCTATACAAAGAAAAGGCAAGTGTACCGACAGTTCCCGCAAAAGAGGGCTACGATTTTGAAGACTGGTTCAATAAAGACGGAGATGCATCTTGGGACTTTACCGTAAACGAGGTAACAAAAGACACCGAGCTATACGCAAAGTGGAAAGCAAAAACCGATACGGCTTATACTGTTCAACACTTACAGCAAAATATTTCAGGCGATGAATACACGGTTATTGATACTGAAAGCAAAACCGGCACTACCGATACAATGACAGTTGCTGCAGCAAAAAACTATCCCGGCTTTACTGCACAAGCCGTTACCCAGCAAACAATAAAAGCAGACGGCACCACGATAGTTCAGATTAAGTACGATAGAAACGAAATCACTCTTACACTGGATTTAACCGGCGGAACAATAACTGATCCGAACCTTATAAACGGAGAAAACGGTAAAAAACTACTGAAAGGGCGATACGGTGCTCCAGTTACCGTTGTAGACCCTACCAACACCGGCTATAGATTTACCGGATGGAATCCTGCTCTTCCCGCAACATTTCCTGAAACAGGTTCAAGCCATACCGCACAGTGGGAGATTTGGCGTACTATCACCGTAACCGGAGATGAACGGACAACAATACCTAGCGGTACCGTAATTACCGGAAGGTTTACTAAGTGGTACGAGGCAGTAGAAGCAGCAAAAAACAAGGTAGTATTACAGTCTGAGTGGGAAAATGGTGATTATGCTGTGTACGAATGGCGGCTGAATGGTAAAGATGGACGAAAACTTACTGAATTTGATAAGATAACCGGCAATATTACCGTATATGCTGTAACCAACTATACAAACTTTTCTTATGACGGTTTGATATTGAAAGGGCACGGCAAACGCAAACCACGCGGTAGGATTATCATCAGGAAAAACATAGTCTCAATAGGTGAATCGGCTTTTAAGGACTGTACCGGTTTAACGAGCGTAGACCTATCCGACTGCACCAAGCTTGAAGTTATCTACCGTAGAGCTTTTGAAGGTTGTACCAATTTAACGAGTGTAGACTTATCCGGCTGCATCAAGTTTCGCACTCTCGGCGGTATCGGTGGTTCTGCTTTTTCCGGCTGTACCAGTTTGACAAGTGTGGACCTATCCGGCTGCACCGAATTTCTCACAATCTCCTCCAAAGCTTTTAAAGACTGTACCAGTTTAACGGGTGTAGATCTATCCGGCTGCATCAAGTTTTCATATATCGAGGATTCTGCTTTTTCCGGCTGTACCGGTTTGATGGAGATTAGGCTCCCAGCAAGCTTGAGCGAGATATTCGATTCTGCTTTTTCAGGCTGTACCGGTTTGACGAGTGTGGACCTGTCCGGCTGCACCAGCCTTACCGAGTTCGCTGCGTCTGCTTTTAAGGACTGTACCGGTTTAACGGAGATTAAACTTCCTAAAAGTTTGACCAGAATAGCCCCTTCTACTTTTCAATACTGTAGCCGTTTGACCAGTGCAGTTTTTGCCGATACAACAACTGAGTGGGAGCTATATCAGGGTCGGCCTCTGTACGCCTGCATATCGGGACATGATTTAAGAGATGCTGCAAAAGCTGCCAAGTATTTACGTGAAGATACCGCGCATGGCGGTTATTCCGATTTGTTCTGGAAGAAAAAATAATATTGTGCAGCAAGGTACTTCCATGTACCTTGCTGGATGTCGAGTTTTTCATTCCGAAAAACTCGCTTCTGTGTGGAATCCACCGCCGTCCATGTCGGTGGTGCATTAACTATTTAACTTTTTTAATCCGCCCTTTGGGGCGGTTTGAAAGATTTTGAAAAACCTGCTCCGTATGGGGCGGGAATGAATATTATTAAGGAGAATAAACCTATGGAAAATAAAGATAAAATTATTGAATCAATCAATACCGATGCATTTGTCAAAGACCTCATGCATTTTATATTCGATTATGGGCTTGGCACGTATTCAAAAACCGATACCTATGACTACCTCGTCTATCTTGCAAACAAACACTCGAAAGAGGCTTTTTTTGACACCAACAGCAATTTTGATAATGCCCTTCTTTTTAAGGTGTCTGAAACAAAAATAAAGAATACCCGCCAAAACATCGCCCTCAAATTTAAAGGGGAAGAGCGGCAAAACATATATGCAGATTTTTTATCGAAGCTGCGTGACGGAAAAATAAAAGTTAAATTTGAGGATGATGAACTATTTTCTTTTTTTATTGAAGATCCTTTTGTCCGGATGACCTTTGAAAACCTGCTTAAAAAAACTCAAGGTATCACTGCCGACTATTCCTTTAACCGCGAACTTATCAAAGTAAATAGAAAGGATTTTCTTACTGCGCTGGTTTCAGAAAGTGTAGAAGGTGATAAAGATGCATTTGTTAAGGCTTTACAAAAACAACTCACGGCGGAAAAATTAAAAAAGCTTGGTATAAAAACATTGGATATGCTTGTAAGTAATCTGAATATCTCAGACCTTTTTATGCCTATCGTAAAAACCGCCTTAGAGTTTGTGACGAAATAAGCCTTTTGAGAATAGACTGTTAACCAGTGAACATCCTTGTATAACAAATGTACTCAGCAAGTACATTTGTTAGCAATGGTCTCCATGTCGCTTCTGAGCCTGTATCACAGCAGCTCTATCTTCCACTCTTTGACGGTACGCTTTTCTTCGTCGAAACCCTGTCAAACAATGTCCGTCCGTGGACCTTGTTTGACGTCGAGTTTTTGCTCACGCAAAAACGTCGCTTCTGCATGGAACCACCGCCGTCCATGGCGGATCGGTGCGGGATTTAGCTTTGTATTATAGCAGTTCTACTTTCCAGTCTCTAATCGTTCGTGTCACTTCATCAAATCCCGCACCGATGAGCACTATCGTTTTTCCGTCCACAAGATATTTCTCTGCGTAGCGCTTCTCTTTTATCTGATTGAGCGCATCCTCTGCGCTGCTGTTGCCGGTGAGTTTAAACTCAAAGATGTAAACGCTGTCCGTAGTCAACACTATGCAATCTGCTCTACCCGTACCATCGTCAAAACTATACATCCGTGTATAGTTTTGACTACGAGTTTCGGCTTTGCCGAAACATCGCTGCTGTGTGGAACCACCGCCATCCGTGGCGGCACTGCTATAGCAATGTACTTCTGTTTGTACAAACTGTCCCATCAGTGCAAAGATCAGGTATACCGCGGCTTGGTAGTTCTGTTCCCTCAACTTCAAGTTTTCTTCCGTAAAATTATCATACGGAATGCCTGCAATAAGCGACTGCATCCGCTCCATGAATGAGTCAACTTTTCCCTCACGGATGTCTTGCACAAATCGTGCGACCCATACTCCCCCTTGGGTGAACGGTACAGCAGAATACGCAGGCAACAGATTCTCTAAAAAGCCGTACCGTACTTCATCATTGGGAAAGCCGAGCCGATAGAGTCTGACATCGTTGATATACTCTTTTATAGTTAAATACCCTGATTGAAAGAGAATGGGTAAGGCATTTTCTGCCACTGCTCGGTATGTTTCCAATCCCGCTTCATTCAGCTCAACACCACCATCCAAGTCAGGGATATAATAGTGTGCTTCTTTTAAGAAGTTGACTAAAAAGGTTGGAGTGCCGGTACTAAACCAGTAACTCCTGATTTCCTTTTTTACTAAAGCGCTCAAGACACTGTAGGGATTATACATGCCTTCGCCCGCCGGGTGAAACAGGTAGCCGTCATACCACCGCTTGAGGTTGGCAAGTGCTTGTTGATAATCAAGCTCTTGCTCGTCGGCAAGCACTTGTATCTCAGGTTGGAACGTTGCTTCCAGCTCTTCTTGAGTAATGCCGCAGATACCGGCATACTGTTTTTCCATCGATATATCCCGTAGGTTGTTCAAATCGCTGAAAATACTGATCTTACTGAACTTTGTTACTCCGGTTAAAAAGGCAAAGCGGATATATTGGTCACAGGTTTTAATGACGGAATAAAACGCTTTGAGCATATTACGATATTGTTCGTTCAGCTCTTCATTTACACCCATGGTCTGCAAGAGGGGTTTATCGTACTCGTCTACAAGGATAACTACCTGCTTGCCGGTCTTTTGATATGCCCGCGCTAAAAGTCCTTCAAATCGTTTTGCAGGAGTTTCTTCAATATCTTTTTTTCCGTATATTTCTTCAAGCCGAGATAAAAAGATATTCAGAGTTTCTGTTAAGGCTTCTATACAATTATAGTTACCAATATTAAAATCCAGATACATCACCGGATAGGCTTCCCATGCAGCTCTGTTTTCTTGTACGGCTTGATCTTCTTCCGCTTTTTCGAGATACAAACCGGTAAACAGTTCCTTTTGCCCTAAAAAATATGCAGCGAGTGTTGAAAGAAAAAGGCTTTTTCCAAATCGCCGCGGGCGGCTCAAGAAATAAACCTTACTGCTATTTACTAGCTGAAAAAGATATTCCGTTTTATCAACATAGAGGAAGCTTTTTTCCCGCAAGTCCTTAAAACTCTGTA
>CAUPUT010000072.1:0-7580 GCA_963514615.1 uncultured Treponema sp. | reverse complement strand
TCGATTTAACCTTCTTTTCCAAAGCGTGGGAAGAAAACCGCGCCAATGCGCTGCCTGAAACCGTGTGCGGCCTTATCGGGAAAGTGGACTGCTCGCGTGATACGCCGTCGTTTCTCGTTGAATCGATGGTCAGCATCGATGAGCTGAAAGAGCGTTCGATTAAAGAGGTGCATCTTGAGCTTGATCCACTCATCGAAACCGATTTACAGTTTCAGCCGCTCAAGGATTTCCTCTTCGGCGCACAAGGCACCTGCGATATTTTTATCCATATTACCGATCACGACACCGTCTATCAGGTGAAGGGCTCTTCGCAGCTGAAAGTATCCTCTTCCGATGAATTTATCGAACAACTGGGGAAGCAATCTGGGGTTCTCCAAGTCTGGAAAGAGTGACTTTTGCAAATAGACGGCACATCTACTGCGTTGCTGCGCAAAAATTAATCCTCAACGTATCAAAGATACGCCTGCGGTTAATTTTTGCTCGCGCCTTGTATCTGTACCGCCTATTTGCAAAAGGCTTACGGCAAAAAGCTTTTCAGAACCGCCATGGATGGCGGTGTTTCTAGGCAGCAGCGATGTTTTTGCATAGCAAAAACTCGCAGCCAGCAAATGTACACGGATGTACATTTGCTGGCAAAGCATCTGCGTTGTCGCTACGCCGAAATAAATGCTCGACGTACAACAAGTACGCCTCCGCTTTATTTCGGCTAGGCTCCTAGCATCTGCACCGCCTATTTGCAAAAGCGCTGGATATGCAGAAGCGGCACGGATGCCGCTGGTTCCACGCAGCAACAAGTTTGCAAGGCAAACTTGCAGTCCAAAATATACACGGATGTATATTTTGGACAAGGATGTCCGTGGTTATAAGCAGTAGCGACGTTTTTGCACAGCAAAAACTCGCGTTCAAAAATTGACAAGGAGGGCGGTTGTTCCAAACAATAACCAGTTTGCTTGCAAACTGGCAGCTCAAAAATGTACAGGGATGTACATTTTTGGGCGAGGATGACGGTGGTATTAAACAGTAGCGAGTTTTTCGCGAGAAAAACTCGTCGTTGACCAGTGTACAAGGAGGTACACTGGTCAACAGGTTATTTTCAAAAGTGCCGGAAAGAGACGTATTGGCGTGTCATTCATTTTTTACAGCTCCCGCAGTCCTTAGTATTCCACATATTGGATAAAGCAAGGCACACTGCAACGGCGGAGGTAACGGCAGTTTCCGTACGCAAAATTCTCTGTCCCATACTATACGCAGTAAAGTGTTTTTCTGCAAACAGAAGCCGTTCGTTCAGGCTCCAGCCGCGCTCATTTCCTACGGCAAGCCAAAGTGTTTGTTTCCCGTCCCATTGCAATTGAGGCAGCGGATATATCGCAGGGCTGAATAGCGTGCCGTCTTGTTCACTATGCGTTTGTTCAATGTGATTTTGCGCGGTGTGATCTCTCTTAAGGTGAGCTTGATCAATAAAATCTTGTTCAATTTGAAAAGGAACATCGAGCACTGCCTGCAAGTGATCCGCTTGTATCTCATCCTCATACCGGTCGAAAAAATGCCGTAAACTATAGGCTCTGTAAACTTTTGGGATATGAGTATCTCCTGCCTGACTGCATCCGTCGATCAATAGCCGCTCTATCTCCGTTTCCGCAGCGATATCCGCCTGCAGATAGGATTTCTCTCCCAGCTCGGTACCGGTCAGATACAGCGCCTCGATGCCAAGCCCTGCGACATCACGCAGAATACGGCGAAGCTGAATGGGACGCGGAAAACCGAGTATCAGCTTGATAGGCGGCAGTATTGAATCGGTGTTTACTCCATCAACGTTCTCCGATACGGTAAACCGTGCAGACAATCCCTCATCGGAAAAAGACGTGATTTCCGCCGTGCCTTTTTGGCCGTTGATAAGGCCTGCTTTAAATGTTGAACCTACATCGAGCTTCAACACTTTTTTGATATGTAAAAATCGCTCATCTGTTTTGGAAAAAGAAAATGTTTCGGCAGAAAGTTCTCCCTGCCGCAATAAGACGATATTCATGATAACCTTACCGGGGATGTCTCAAAAGTGGTTTCTTTTTCGCCATTCTCATTTCTATCCTTGTTAATCTGTGATATGTCTTAATGTAAAATTGAGGATAACATACGCGACATAAAATATAAAAAGAAACGCACCTTGTACTCGGGTTATAACACTGCGTTGGCGCGTCGAGCAAAATCGGAAAATACCGAGCACTAACAGCATAGTCGGGAATTGCAGATAGTAAAACTCTACCGGTACACGAATACCGGAAGGCGTTACTGCGGCCGCTACACCCAATACAAAGAGGACATTTAATATATCCGCCCCGATGATGTTACCCGCAGCAAGTTCCCCGTGTCCTTTCCGAACGGCGGTAATTGCGGTTACCAATTCGGGAACGCTCGTACCGAAAGCGACCAAAGTCGCAGCGATAATACTCTGCGGGATACCTATTTTTATTGCGGAAACTTCTACCGCAGGAATCAATACCTTAGATGACAGTACGACCACTGCAATTCCGGCAGCCAGCCACGCAAGCAGCAACCATAGCGGTTTTTGTTTTTTTTCTTCGACGGGCTCCTGTTCGCCCCCTTCTATCGATTCTTTTGCCCAGCGGAATGATATATACATGTAGCACGCAAGAAGCACGACAAATATCCAACCCATCCATTGATAGATTTTTCCCTCCCTGCCCGGAGAGAAAAAGGGGAGCGAAACGAGCGTCAACAGCAACGCCGCCGAAAATTGTATGGTACCTTGCCTGCGGATGAGCCGTTTGTCAACCGGCACGGTTCCAAGCATCGCGGCAAGTCCTATAATGAGAGCAGTATCCGCGATAATCGAGCCGATAGCATTCCCGAGCGCCAAATCGGCATTGCCTTTAATTGCAGCCAGTGTAGATACAGATGCTTCAGGCAGCGTCGTACCGAGACTGACGATCGTTGCGCCGATCACCATCTTGGGCATTCCCCACTTAAGCGAAAGGGCAACCGCGCTATCCACCAGCCAATCGGCACCCTTGCTCAGCGTAAATAAGCTTACGACAAGTACCAGCAACGATATAGCAACCGATGAATTTATTAAGAAATCATGTAAGAGTGCATCCATATAAACCCCGTAAAATAAGCACATCTAAATCTCCAAATAATAAATAATTATAGAAGATTTTAGGAAAACTCGTTAGCAAAATATATGGAAATATACAGGTTTAGGTAAAATCGCGCAAGCCGGAATTTACGTTTACCCTTGCCTGTATAAGCCGCTTATTGCCTTTTTTTTACCGATATTATAGGATGCAAGAACTGTTCTTAACTTTTTAAAAATCTTTTTGAAAACGGAGGCGCTGCTGTGCATTTTGTATCATTTTTTATTCCGACAGCGGTTCAAGCAAAAGCAGGTTTGCGGACAAAGCGGCGGATGCCGTTTATCCTCGGTACCGATTTAGCGGGGTTCATACTTGCGATAAGCTGCACAATCTATACGCTGGCACATCGCAGTATATTTTATTTTCAACTATTATTTTTAGGAACGGCAGCGCTTTTCGTTCTGTCAATTATCTTACCGAGAAAAAGCAAATTTGCTGCAGGCGCATATTTCTGTACCGTCGGTCTTTTTTTACTGTCTGCCTTGATTGCATTTCTATTACCGGCGCTCAATATGCTCCAAATACTGTACCGCTTAATCATTATCTATTTGGCTATCGGCACGTTAAATCTTATCATTGCAATTCGCAGGAGGCAGCTGCTCGGTTTTTGTATTGGCGTACTTGCATTGATGATAACCTTCTTTGCACTGAACCTCTCTTTAGCGGATGTCGTACAACGAAGAGTATTGGTTTTATGTGTAGTCGGAATAGTGGTAAACACGGCCGCCCACCTTTTAATCTATACATTAAATGACGGTATATACAATATATCGAATGCCCACACATTAAAAGCTCAAGAATCGCTGGAAAAGATGAAAGAGCTGGTAGAAAATGTTAAAGACAGCGTTGAATTTAGCGTTACCTTAGGCGATGCTTCCGACAGATTGGATGCCGCCGTTACGGAAATGCAAAAAGTCTATCAGTATTTGCAAAACCAGTCGGACAGTTGGGAAAAAATTTCGGACGGCTTAAAACTTTCTTTTGACACCGTCCTCGAAAAAATGCAGGATATGACGGATATGCTGGGAAATCAAAATGCTTCTATAAATCAATCTTCTTCCGTCTTATCCGATATATCGCAGCATATCGGCAACGTAAATGCTATTGCTTCCCAACGCCGCGATTCTATGTACAGTTTTGTGCAAAGATATGAGGTACAGAGTTCTCAAATCAAAGAGCTAATCGACACTGTTGAACTATTGCGTTCATCAAGTCAGGGGATTATGTCTTTCACTCATGCTGTCGAAAATATTGCCTCGCAAACAGGCGTCCTTGCTATGAATGCTTCCATCGAAGCAGCCCATGCGGGACAATACGGCAAGGGATTCGGCGTTATCGCACAGGAAATCCGCACGCTTTCGGGCGAAACGACAAAAACGGCACGAAAAATTGCCGAAATGCTGGGTGACAACAATAAAATCGTACAAACGGCCGTTAGTTCATTCGATCAATTTGCGGAAGAGACCAAAAGACAAATCAGCGAATCTCATGTGATAATCAACAGTATCGAATCGATCATTGCAGCTGTTACCGAGATGAGCAGAGGCACGCAAACGGCAATGCAAACAGCTGCTTTAATGGACGAAACCGCAAAGGAAACAAACAGCCGAATCGATATTATATCCGGCGAGATTGCAGATCAGCGCACATCGGTTACCGAATTTGCAAGTTTTTTAACCTCCATCAATGCTCAGATACGGTCATTTATGGAAGGTATTCACCATATTAAAGCAGCTTCGGCATCGGTCGCGGAAACCGGTATGAAAAACCGGAAAATTGTCGGCAACATCAACACCTCTCTCCGTAAGGTATATGGCCCTGTGCGCATCCCATGGCATGACGGTTATAAGGTCGGCATTGAAACAATTGATAATCAGCACCGTCATTTGTTTGAAATAGCAGACACTCTCTATTCCGTGATAACGAGCGGGGAGCCGCCGACAAAGGAAGCCGTAAAAGCTTTATTGGATCAATGTGCTGATTATGTAAAACTGCATTTTTCACATGAAGAAGAGCTGATGGATGCTACCCGGTATCCCTCGTCATCAGGTCATAAAAAAGCGCATATAACGTTTACGGCAGCAGTTAAGAATGTCATAAAAGATTTTTCCGAAGGCAAGGATATCAACTTAGTAGAATTATATGCGTTTATTTCCGACTGGCTTGTCGAACATATTATCCTCGTCGACCGTTCGCTCGGTTCTTATTTGAACAAATGCGGATATTGTGCAAACGCCGCACGGTGCAAAGAAGCAGGTTCCTGCACGGCATAGGACAGATGCGCAAACGTATTAGATACTTTGTAAGAAGGCCAAATGTGCTATAATCCGCCTACATAAACTTTTTAACGAGGTTGAAATTTTTCTCGCTGTAGGGATGATAGCGCATCGGTAAGTCTACCAGCAGAGATTTTTTCATTACGCTCTTTTCGTGGCTGAATGTGTAAAAGCTTTGTTTCCCGTGGTAATTTCCCATGCCGCTTGTCCCAACGCCGCCGAAGGGCATATACGGCGTCGCAAGGTGCACGATGGTGTCGTTAATGCACCCGCCGCCGAACGATACCTCCGATAGAATCTTCCGCTCTACGGCGGTATCTTTGGTAAAGAGATAGAGGGCAAGCGGCTTCGGACGAGCGCAGATTTGGTCGACAGCCCACTGTAAATCGGTAAACGGGATGAGCGGTAAGATGGGGCCGAAAATTTCTTCCTGCATAACCGGCGATTCAAAACTGATATTATCCAACACCGTCAGCGGCATAAAACGCCCGTGCGCATCCTTTTCTCCGCCGATAACAGCCGCTTCTCCTTCCATCAAATGTGAGAGCCGTTCAAAATGTTTGTCGTTGACAATCCGCGTCATGTTGCAGGAAGCGTAAGCGTCCGTCGGCAAAAATTCACGGATGATCGCCTTGCACTGTTCGATAAACGCTTCCTTTACCGCAGTGTGAATTAACACATAGTCGGGAGCGACGCAGGTTTGTCCGCCGTTCAGTATCTTACCGAATAGGATACGCCGCGCCGCCGTTTTCATATCGGCGGTTTTATCGATGATACAGGGGGACTTGCCGCCGAGTTCCAGCGTTACCGGCGTTAGGTTCTGCGCAGCTGCTTCCATAACAAGCTTACCGACTACCGTACCGCCGGTAAAGAAGATGTAATCGAACTTTTGCTCCAAAAGGCCGGCATTCTCTTCTCGGCCGCCGGTTACAACCGTAACAAAGTCCTGATCAAAGGTTTCCGCAATCAAATCGGCGATTACTTTTGAGGTTTCGGGAGTGTAATTTGACGGCTTTATCACCGCGCAGTTTCCTGCGGCAATCGCACCGGCAAGCGGCGTCAGCGTTAAATTGACCGGATAGTTCCACGGCGACATAATCAACACAGTGCCGTACGGTTCATAATAAATCGTACTCGACGCTAAAAAATGGCTGATCGGCGTGCGTACCCGTTTCGGCTTCATCAATTTTTTCAAATGTTTCGATAAGAAGCGAACTTCTTCCTGCACCATACCGATTTCCGTAAGATAGGTTTCCATCGGCGCCTTGTGTAAATCCTTATAGAGCGCATCACTTATCCGCTGCTCATACGCGTGAATGGCGGCTCCCAGCTTACGGAGCTGTTCTGCACGGAATTGATATGATTTCGTCGCATTTGATGCAAAAAAGGCCGAAGTATTCCGCACCAATGCGGTGATAGCTATTCTTGTCATATAATCGTTCTCCCCCGACGTAAAGTAACAAGAGAAAAAAAGTATGATAAAACACGATTCTTCCTCTATCTTTTTCACCGGTTTGCTGATATAATCTATCTATAAAAATACTATTATTTATTTACAAGACGATGTGCTGATATTGTACTATAGAAAAGCCTCTATATAAAGTAGAGATTTTTAATAAAAATCAATATAACGAAGGAGATTCAACATGGATTTTACGTTGAGCAGAGAACAGCTCATGGCGCAGCAATTGTTTCGTGACTTTGCGCAAAACGAAGTAAAACCGATTGCTGCCGAAGTCGACGAAGAGGAAAAATTTCCTGAAGAGAATGTCAAAAAGATGGCAAAGCTGGGATTCTTCGGTATTCCCGTTCCGAAACAGTACGGCGGACAAGGCGCTGATGTTTTAACCTATGCCATGTGTGTAGAAGAAATGAGCAAGGTCTGCGGAACGACCGGCGTTATCATTTCCGCCCATACGTCACTGTGTATCGATCCGATTTTACACTTCGGAACGGAAGCACAAAAGATGAAGTATGTTCCCGATTTAGCTTCCGGTAAAAAGATCGGTGCATTCGGGTTAACAGAACCGGGCGCCGGAACCGATGCTCAAGGACAGCAGACAACCGCGGTGCTCGACGGCGATCACTGGGTATTAAACGGCAGCAAAATCTTTATCACCAATGCGGGCTATGCCGATGTCTTTATCGTTAT
>CAUPUT010000071.1:0-7640 GCA_963514615.1 uncultured Treponema sp. | reverse complement strand
TTATTTTTTTTTCACTGATATGATAACCGGGCGTATCAAGAAAGATAATCTGCCCCTGCTCCGCCGTAAGGATACCGCGGACGGAGCTGCGCGTGGTTTGCGGCAGTTCCGAAACAATCGACACGGTTTCGCCGCAGATGCTGTTTAGAAATGTTGATTTTCCGGCGGAGGGGCGTCCGATAATACAGACAACCCCGCTTCGCATTTTTTTATCCTGCACGTTTAACAGTCCTGCATGGCGTTACCGAATCTTCGGCAACGCTTACCCGTAAGCTGTAATTTAATATGCCTTGCACAAATTAGCTCGCTTGACACGCGCTGCACGGGGACTGCACGGCGATCTTATCTTCGACTAAGGCGAGCACCTTTGTCGGGCAGCCTTTAATACAGATACCGCAGGAATCGCACAGATCGTAATTAACTTCGGGGATCCCGTTGATAACTTTTATCGCGCCGGTGGGGCAATTCTTTTCGCACTTCATACACTTGATACAGCCGCGCTTGCAGTTTTTCATAATAACTGCTTTTTTCGGATTTCTGCATGAACAAAGCGCAATGGAACCTTTCCGGGCAGTAGATACCGTAGTCAAAATATGCTGAGGACAGGCCGCAACACAAACTGCACAGCCGGTACATTTTTCATAATCGACGTGCGGAATCCCGTCTGCCTCAACATGGATGGCATCAAACGGACAGGCCATTTCGCAGTCACCGAGTCCGATACAACCCCAATCGCACTCCCGCAGTCCGTTGACCGAAATCTTTGCGGCGCGGCATGTTTTAACGCCGACATAATCCGCCTTTTCTTTGCAGACATCATGCGAACCTTGGCACAGCAATACCGCGACTTTTGCATCGGCATTTGCCGAAACGCCCATAATCGCACCGACTTTTGCCGCAACGGGACCGGCACCGACGGAACAGCCGTTTACCGGCGCATTACCGCTTGCGACCGCAGCCGCAAAACCGTCACAGCCGGGAAAACCGCACGCGCCGCAGTTTGCACCGGGAAGCACCTCACGGATTTTCGCAACCGTTTCATCAGGTGCTACATAAAACAGCTTTTTAAAAAAGCCTAATAAAAAGCCTATTGCCAACGATAAAATCAGTGAAACGATAAGCGTTAAAATAATTATTTGCATACTCTTTTTTACACTCCTCTAAATCATGCCTGCAAAACCGCCGAATGCCAACGATAACAGGGCGGCAGCGATAAACAGGATAGGAGTACCTTTGAGGTACTTAGGTATCGGGGCAATATCGATACGCTCGCGCAAACCGGCAAACAGCACCATCGCCAACATATAGCTGATTGCGACACCGATCGAGTACACCATCGACTGAATAAAGGTATAGTCGGCAGCGATAACGTCCAGCGTAACCGCAAGAATGGCACAGTTCGTAGTAATCAGCGGTAAGTATACCCCCATCGCCGAATACAGCGCAGGTGCCGACTTCTTTAAGTAGAACTCTACCAGCTGAACCAAGCTCGCAATAACCAAGATAAAAAGCAATGTCTGCAAAAAGCCGAGATTGTATGGAGCAAGAACCAATTTATAGAGAGGATAGGTTGCCGCTGTTGCAATAACCGTAACAAAGAGAACCGCCCATCCCATACCGGTAGATTTTTTCACATCGGAGGTCATACCGACAAACGAACACAGCGCAAGAAAGCGGATAAAGACGATATTCTTAACGAATACCGCAGCAAGAAAAATCTTAAACAGTTCCATTTTCAGTTCCCTCCTTTGCAGGCGCTGCAGCAGACGCGGATTCGGCAACAGCCTCAGATTGGGTATTGGAGACAGCAGCTTGTTTTTCCGCTTCCGCCTTTAACGCGGCTTCTTTTTGTGCAGCCTCCGCCTTGAGCGCAGCTTCTTTCGCCAGCTCAGCTTCCCGTAATGCGGCAGCCTCTTTCAGCGCCGCTTCTTTTAATGCGGCTGCTTTCCGTATTTTCCGCTGCTTCCGCTGATCTTGTACCAAATACGTTAAGGCAATCATCACACCGAATACAAAAAAGCCGCCGGGAGAGTTTGCAAAGAACTTAATAAGGTAATCATCCGGCAACAAGCGCACACCGAGTACGGTACCGGTGCCCAAAAGCTCACGGATTGCGGACATAACGACCAGCACCCACGTAAAGCCCATGCCCATGCCCAATGCATCCGCCATCGCTTTTAAAGGAGATTCCTTTGAAGCGAACGATTCGACACGTCCCATAATGATACAGTTTACAACGATGAGTTTAATAAAAATACCCATCGATTCGGAGAGCTCCGGTAAA
Organism: uncultured Treponema sp.; assembly: GCA_963514615.1. Classification (GTDB taxonomy): domain Bacteria; phylum Spirochaetota; class Spirochaetia; order Treponematales; family Treponemataceae; genus Treponema. The sequence goes on along the minus strand of CAUPUT010000071.1, from coordinate 5,356 downwards.
AAGGCCTGCATCAGAAGGTCTACGATAGTGGTAAACGATGCGATAACAATAATAAAAATAGGAATACGGATATCATTCGGAATAAACTTTCGGAACATACTGATAATCATCTCGCTCAACACAATAACGAAAGTCATTGCAAGCCCCATTCCGATACCGTTTGCAACGGAAGTGGTAATGGCGAGCGCGGAACAAAGTCCAATCATCAGCATGATGAGGGGATTTTCTTTCACCAACCCGTTTGTAAAAATACGTACATACTCTTTCATAACCGTTCTCCTCTTAGTTTCCGCTGCCGGAGCCGCCAAGCCCTTGACTGCTCATATATGAAGAAGCGGCATCGACGGCAATTTTTACCATGCGGGTAACAGCCGTAGAGGTAATCGTAGCGCCGGCAATCGCTTGAACATCACTTCCCAGCGCAAAGGCATCGGTAGTCGGTTTATTGCGGAACTGTCCGATGAACGGTTCATCCTTCGCCTTTGTTCCGATACCGGGTGAGTCGGTTAAAGATAAAAACTGAATCATCCTTAGTTTTTCTTCCGTGTCGATACCGATAAGGATAGTCGCCTGATCATACGTATGACCGCTGACCGTTACGATAATTCCGGCAGGGTTATCTCCGTTAAAGGCAAGGAAGGTATCGCCGAACGCGATTTTATCGACTGACTTCGGCTTTCTTTCGGTAACGGGACGGAAGGAGTCTGCATGGGGAAAAATTGCTTGAAGCGCCAACTTTTTTTTGGCCTCTTTTCCCGAAAGGATACGGGGAGAGGTCAACATATTAACCGCCGCAAGCGCAAGACATGCTACAACGGTATACAGCGCCAACGTAACGGATAATTTCATCATCTGTTTCATTTTGCGCCCTCCTTGGCCGGTTTTGCAGCCTTAACGGGCTTTACATATCCGTATTTCTTTTGAATCAGTTTATTTAAGAACGTAACAACCGAATTCATAATCAAAATGCTGTACATAACGCCTTCCGGCATTCCGGCAAACAAACGCATCAAAGCGGTAATTAAGCCGCAGCCCGCGCCGAAAATGATCTGTCCCTTAAAGGTTACGGGAGAGGTTGCATAATCGGTAGCCATAAAGACGGCGCCGAACAGCAAACCGCCGCTTAACAGCGTGAGCAGCGGATCGATACCGGCAAGCGAAGTTACCGCTACAGCCGTTACTACCATAGAAACGGGAATCTGCCATTCAATGACGCGAGTAACCAGCAGGTAAGCAAAGCCGATAAGGATGAGCACAGCGCTCGATTCACCGATACAGCCGCCGTGATCTCCTAAAAAGAGTTTAAGGTATACGTCGCCGGAGGAAGATAACCCCATCTTCTCCGCGATTGCGGCTGCGGTGGAAATGCCGCCTTCCGACATTTTAAGATACGAAAGCGGCGTTGCAGTACTCACTGCATCAAAACCGTACGGTGTTGCCGTACTCAGTGCATCAAAACTATGATGAGGAGCGACCCACGAAGTCATCAATCGTGAAAAACTGACAAACGCAAATGCACGCCCTGCCAGCGCGGGGTTAAACGGATTGGCGCCGAGCCCGCCGAAAAACTCTTTTGCTACGACAATAGCAAAAATTGCGGAAACAACCACAATCCAAATAGGGATAAGCGGCGGTAAAACAAGCGCCAACAGTAGACCGGTTACTGCAGCAGAACAATCCTTTATGCGGATGTCCTTGCCCATTGCTTTTCGGAATGCGGCTTCAGCACCGATTGCAACGCCTACGGAAACAATAATGCGGATGAGCGCCGGGATTCTATACAGATAAACACCGTACAGCGCAAGCGGTGCAAGCGCAATCAGTACGTGCATCATCAGTTTTTTGGTAGTTACGGGACTCGCGATATGAGGCGCGGGGGAAAGATAAATTTCGTTCTTATCTGCATCAGCCATAATCTATTTTCCTCCTTGCGCAGCGGCTGCTTTTGCCGCTTCTTTCTGCTTTGCTTCGCGTAATAGCTGTTTTCCGACCTTGAATCGCTGAACAAGTTTTATGCGGGCAGGACACACATAAGAACAAATGCCGCATTCAACGCAATCCATCAAGCCGCAGCGAACGGCTTCATCCAGCTTATTCGCTTTTAATGCGCGGATCATCAGAACGGGAGACAGTTGGCAACTGCAATGGGTCACGCACTTTCCGCATCCGATGCAGGGGCTTTCTTCATCAAGGTTGACTTCCTCTCTCGTCAAGAAAAGAACACCCGACGTATTTTTCTGCACGGGGAAATCGGCGCTCTTCATTGCAAAGCCCATCATCGGTCCGCCTGAAATGATTTTGGTAACGCCGGGTTTTAAACGAATGACATCGGGGATGAGGTCTCCGATACAGGTACCGATCGGAGCGAGTACGTTCACAGGATTTTCGCAAGCACCACCCGAAAGTGTAAGCGGGCGATCTATAAGAGGGATGCCTTTACGGAATGCATCGGAAATCGCTTTCATTGTTCCGACATTTTGAACAATACAGCCAATCTGGAACGGAAGCCCTCCGGAAGGAATTTCTCTGCCGACAACTGCGGAGGTCAGGTTTTTTTCTCCGCCCTGCGGATACTTTGTTTTACATAATTCAACGAAAATGTCATAAGCGCCCGGCCCGACGGGATTTTGTTTTATCTTCGCAATAGCTTTTTCGAACACCGGAACCAAGTGCGTTTTGTTATCCTCAAGCGCAATAATTCCCTTGTCGGCTCCGGTAATGTGCATGATAATCGCCATTCCGTCTATAATCGTTTCAGCGGAATGATACATCGTAGCGGCATCGGTACACAGATACGGCTCGCATTCTGCAGCATTACCTAAAATGTAATCGATTTTTGCATCTTTAGGAGGACTCAATTTGACATGCACCGGAAAAGAAGCGCCGCCCATACCGGTGATACCGGCCTCGCGGATACGCTTAATGGCGTCTTCTTTTGTGCAAGTGAAGGGATCAAGCGGTTCCATAAAGGATTCGGAAGGTTCTTCTCCCGCTTGAATTGCGATACAAAGTGCATCCGTATTCCCTGTAACGAGATGAGGTTCTATTTTTTTTACGGTACCGGAGATCGAAGCATGTACAGGCGCAGACATAAACTTGTCCGTTTCCGCTATTTTTTGACCTCGTACAACCGTATCGCCAACCTTTACCAACGGAGTATTCGGAGCACCGCCTTGGGTAACAGGAATCCACACCATCTTTGTCGACGGCATGACGGCCAAGACTTCGGATTCTGCGGAAATCGCTTTCCGCTCGGGAGGATGGCACCCTCCCTTAAATGATTTAGTACTCATGTTTTTATTATATAAAACATTATATTATCAGTCAAGAAAAAAGCCACGATTGAATGGTCAAGGAAGAGAGACGGTATCCCATTTTTTACTAAAAAACACTTGACTTCTAAAACAAAAAGGAGGGTATTACGGAAGGAAAGAGACGGTTAAACGGTTTTTATATCCAGTTCCGACAGTGCATCGACTAAAAAGCGGTTGAGAAAAAGCAGACCTTCTTCTGTAAGGTAGACCCGATCGGCTTCAATGCAGCACTGCCCGTGTTTTTCCCAGCAGCTGAGGGTTTCTCCGATAAAAGCGGTAATATCCGCGCCGAACCGCCGAGCAAAGGCCGCACGGTTAATCCCTTCCGAAAGCCGGAAGCCCATCAATAAGACTTCTTCCAAAAAGGTATTTCGGTCGATATGTTCGCACGGATACACCAACGTGCGGTCGGCTGCAGTCATCCATTTATCGATATCTTTGCTCCCTTCAAAACGTGCTGCTGCGATAAATCTGCCGTTGCTATCTTCATATATCAAAGTGCCGCATGCAGCCGGGCCGATACCGGCGTATGGTTCCATATTCCAATAGATTTGGTTATGCAGGGAGCGGTGCTTATCCCGATACGAAAAATTCGACACCTCATACCGGATGTACCCGTTTTCAGCTAAAAGCGCGGCGTTCTCCCGTAAAAGCTCGGAAATAAAATCTTCACGGGTATCGGGGAGCGGCTCTTCGCTGCAAAGCCCGTAGAGGGAGAGGTGCTCGATGCGGTAGTCTATCAGCCGCCGTACATCGTCGGAAAGGCTTGCCGCGGTTTGTCCTGTCAGACCTGCGATTAAATCGCAGGAAAGTGCACCCTGCCATCGGCGTTTTATCGTCTCCAAAGCCGCTATCGTTTTTTCTTTTGAACCGCGGCGTCCGTTTACGGCCAATACATCGTTATCAAAAGTCTGTACGCCGATGGAAAGCCGGTTGATGCCGCCTTCGCTGCAGGCTGCAAGCCAGTCAAAGGTAATATCTTCGGGATTTGCTTCTATCGTAAATTCTTGAACCGGCTGTTTTTGTCCTTCACAGATTCCTGCGGCAAGCGTACGAATATCGCCGGGGTGCAGCAACGAAGGTGTACCGCCGCCGATATAGACGGTTTTCCATGATTCAATAGCAGAGCGCTCTTTAAAAAAGCGGATATCCAGCAAGAGCCGTTTGACGAATTGAGGATTAGGATGGTATGGGCGGAAATCCGCCTTTTGCGTTATCGAGTAAAAATCGCAATAACGGCATTTTTGTGTACAAAAAGGAATATGAATGTAAAGACCGGCAGGTTTCACAGTTTGCGGCTTCAGCCTAAAAAAGCGCAATACGCGAGAACGGCCAATACCGCATCAGTATGCGACCCTTTATCTGCCTTGCAGCCTGCAATGGCCCCCAAAGGCGGGAATCGCTTGAGGCAATCCGGTTGTCGCACAGCACAAAGTATTCGCCCTCCTTGAGCGTAATTTCCGGATATGTCCCCGAGAATGGCAGAGAAGTATCCCAATTATCCGGAAGACTTTCGATTGTAACATTGTAGTCGTTTTCCGTTACTTCAAACTCGGTTAAGAAATGCCCTGCGTTTTTTGTTTTAATATGAAGTACAAAGTCTTCCATATATACTGTATCGCCGGGAATTCCAACCACGCGCCGGATAAAGGTTTTTGCCTGCGACGGCTGATGAGCGGCAAATGGATTAATGAGCTGAAAGGTAAAGAAAGCAACGATTTTTTGCGCCGCTTTTCCAACAAAACTTTGCTCAGGTCTTGCGATCGGTTCCACTGTTACGAGAGTGCCTCGCTCAATATCTTTTTGAGCAGAATAAAAAGGAGTGGTGATAATCATGTCGCCGGAGAAAATAGTCGGCTGCATCGTATCTGCTTGAATGCGATACGTGGTGATAATATATGAGCTAATAAGCTGGTATAAGATAAAAATTAAGAAAATAATAAAAACGGTGCGAAGAATTTTAAACCGCTTTTCCCGCCGTTCAGTATATGAAGTAAATTTGTACCGTTGAAAAAACATAAAAAACCTATTTTACCGGTGAT
>CAUPUT010000070.1:0-7795 GCA_963514615.1 uncultured Treponema sp. | reverse complement strand
GCGGCGAAAATATCTACCCCGAAGATATTGAGTTTGTGCTGAATCAGCATCCGCTTGTAACGGAATCGCTTGTAGTTGAAGGAGAAAAATCTTCACTTGTCGCCTACGTACAGCTTGATGAAGAAAAACTTGCTACTGCCGTGCAAAAAGAGCAAAGTCAAAACAAAGAAGGCACTGCAATCCAAAATTGGCAATCCGCCGTAGCGGGCGCTGTTTCCGGCTTGACGGATGCGATGGCTTATAAACGGGCGGAAATCTTAAACGAGATTAAATTTTTCGTTAATTCCAGTGTGAATAAGATGTCACGGATCGATAAAATCGAACAGGTTGAAGCGTTTGAAAAAACCGCCAGCCAAAAGATAAAACGATATCTGTATCATTTTGCGAATCGAGGGAAAAAGGATACCGAAACTCCTGCAAAAGAATAATTGCAAATTAAATCTAAGGGAAAACCGGTAAGCACAGCTCACCTCTAAAAAGGGAAGTTTTTAGAGGTTCCCGATTATAATTGCGCCTCAAACCGCTATTCGCTCTTCGTTTTAAGTACCGACAGGAAGGCTGACTGCGGCAGCTCGACATCACCGACCATCTTCATGCGCTTTTTCCCTTCCTTTTGTTTTTCAAGGAGCTTACGCTTGCGGGTGATGTCGCCGCCGTAGCACTTTGCCAACACATCCTTGCGCACCGGATTAACCGTTTCCCGTGCGATAACTTGGCTGCCGATTGCCCCCTGAATAGCAATTTTGAACTGCTGCCGCGTAATTTCTTCCTTTAACTGCTCGCACACGTGGCGCGCCTTGTTGTAGGCGTTAGGCTTATACGAAAGCTGCGCAAGGGCATCCACCGGCTTGCCGTTCAGCAGAATATCGATTTTAACCAACTCCGTCGGACGCATTTCGATTACTTCGTATTCAAACGACGCATAGCCGCGGCTGATGCTTTTGAGCCGGTCGTAAAACTCAAACAGTACTTCCGCAAGCGGCATTTCGTAGGTAACCTCCACCCGCTTTTGATCGAGGTAGTTCATATTGGTTTGTACTCCTCGTTTTTCGATGCAGAGGGAGATAATATTGCCGAGGTATTCCGTCGGAGTGATGATATTCGCTTTGATATACGGCTCATCCGCAGAGGCGATCTTGCCCTCGTCGGGGTATTCGGCAGGGTTGTCGCAGATTACGGTCTCGCCGCTCCGCAGATGGAGGCGGTATTGCACGGACGGCGCGGTAAAGATAACCGCTTGGTCGAATTCCCGTTCGAGCCGTTCCTGTACAATCTCCAGATGGAGCAGCCCCAAAAAGCCGCAGCGGAACCCGTGTCCAAGCGCAACGGAAGAATCTTTTTCGTAGGTGAGGCTTGCGTCATTGAGCTTGAGTTTATCAAAGGCATCGCGCAGCTGCTCGTAGTCGTTGGTATCTACCGGATACACGGAGGAAAACACCACGGGCTTAACCGCTTTGAACCCTGCACGAGGTTCCGCACAGGGGCGATCTGCATCAGTGAGCGTGTCGCCGACTTGCACATCGGAGACGGTTTTAATACCCGCAATAATATAGCCGACTTCTCCTGCACGGAGAGAATCCCGCTGCACAAGGTCAAGAATAAAAACGCCCGTCTCCTCTACACGGTATTCCGCATTGCTGTGCATAAAGCGAATGGTCATGCCGGGCGTTACCGTCCCCTCAAACACCCGCAAGTGGATAATAACCCCGCGGTATGCGTCATAGTGGCAGTCAAAGATGAGCGCCTGTAAGGGGGCTTCCGCTGAACCCGTCGGCGGCGGAAAGTGCTTCACAATGGCTTCAAAAAGTGCATCGATATTTTTGCCGGTTTTTGCCGAAACCGCAACGGCAATATCGGAATCAAGCCCTAAATCGTGGTCAATCTGAGCGGAAACCGCCGGAATATCCGCCGCCGGTAGGTCGATCTTATTGATTACCGGCAGAATTTCGAGGTTATGCTCAAGCGCAAGGTACATATTGGAAAGCGTCTGAGATTCCACCCCCTGCGTCGCATCCACAATCAATATTGCACCTTCACAGGACGCAATGGCGCGGGAAACCTCATAGGTAAAGTCTACGTGTCCAGGTGTATCAACAAAGTTTAAAAGATAATCCTGCCCGTCGGCGGCGTGGTACGGAATGGTAACCGCTTGGCTTTTAATGGTGATGCCGCGTTCCCGTTCAATATCCATGTTGTCGGTCATCTGTGCCCGATAATAGCGTTCGTCGATAACCTTGGCTTTTTCAATAAGACGGTCGGCAAGCGTTGACTTCCCGTGATCGATATGAGCAACAATACAAAAATTGCGGATATGGTCGATTGAATACATAGAGTTCCTATACTATTGGAAATACGGGAGGCTGTCCAGAGTAGTGATGTTGTTGAAAATATACGGTGCATCTACTGCGTCGTTACGCAAAAGCGAATGCTCAACGTACAACAAGTACGCCTCCGCTTCGCTTTTGCTAAACTCCTTGTATCTGCATCGTCTCTTTTCAAAAACACTGATTCAAAAACATACGGTGCATCTACTGCCTCCAGCGATGTTTTGTACGCGCACAAAACTCGCCTTCAAATGGTCTCACAGTCTCAATTTTTCCGTGGTTTTTATCTATTCTACCTAATGCGTTTAGCCATTTGTCGGAAAAATGTGCGAAATTTTGCTCAAAATTAAAGAGGATTTTTTATTTACAAGCGGGAAAAACGGATTTATAATTTATATGTAATGACCCAACAGTAATGCAAGCTAAAGGGTTATTTATAAATTCAATTCACAGGAGGTACTTTTTATGGTAACGTTTTTATTGTGCGTTGCAGCGCTTGTTGTCGGTTACCTATTGTATGGTACGTTTGTAGAAAAAGTGTTTAGTCCGAATGAAACAAATCGGACGCCTGCTATGGCAAACCCTGACGGAATAGACTATGTTCCGATCTCAAAGCCGAAAGCTTTTTTAATTCAGCTTTTGAATATTGCCGGTTTAGGGCCGATCTTCGGCGCAATTTCCGGTGCTTTATGGGGGCCGAGCGTTTATCTTTGGATTGTCGGCGGTACACTGCTTGCAGGCGGCGTGCATGATTATCTTTCCGGTATGCTTTCGGTACGAAATGACGGCGCCAGCATTACCGAAATCACCGGTAAATATTTAGGCCATACGATGCAGAACATCATGCGCGTATTCGGATTGGTGCTGCTTGTTATGGTCGGTGTCGTATTTATGGTAGGCCCGGCGGGACTTCTTGCGCTGCTGACTCCGGAATGGCTCAATGTAAAAGTGTGGACAATCATCATATTGGTCTATTATTTCCTTGCAACGCTCCTTCCGGTTGATAAGATTATTGCACGCCTCTATCCGATTTTCGGTATTTTCCTTATTTTGATGGCTGTCGGCGTTTCGATTGCTACAATGATAAACAGCGGAACCCGTCCTATGATGGAGTTGACGCTCGAAAACTTGTATCCAAGCGCACATCAGCGCCCCATTTGGCCGTTGATGTTTATTACGGTAGCGTGTGGAGCTATTTCCGGTTTCCATGCAACGCAGTCCCCGATTGTTTCGCGTACGTTAAAAAATGAAAAAGAGGGGCGCTGGGTTTTCTACGGCGCAATGGTTGCCGAAGGAATTATCGCGATGGTATGGGCATCGGCAGCAATCGCATTCTTTTGGAACAAAGACGGCTCGGGGACCGGTTTAAAAGCCCTTCTTGATATCGGCGGCGGAAACTCAAAATCGGTATACGCGATTTGTACCGGTCTTCTCGGAACGGTCGGCGGAGCAATCGCAATGGTCGGCGTTATCGCCTGCCCCATCACATCAGGCGATACTGCATTCCGCAGCGCCCGTATGATCGTCTTTGACTGGTTTAAACTTGATGAAAAGAATCTTAAAATACGGCTTTCAATTGCAGTGCCGTTGCTGCTTATCGGATACTGTATATCGCTTATCAACTACAATGTTGTGTGGCGCTATTTCTCGTGGTCGAATCAAACACTCGCTATGATCGTTCTATGGACGGGCGGCGCGTACCTTGCGACAAACTACCCTAACCGGAACCGTTGCTGGATCGCGGTTATTCCCGCAACCTTTATGTCGGCCGTTTCCGTTACCTATCTGATATATGCACCGGAGTGTTTCAATCTGGTTCGACTCGGTATGCAGGGCATTACGATTTCGTATGCGGTAGGTATTGTTGTTGCAGCGGTGTTCTTTATCATCTTTATGACAAGAATTTACCTGCGCCCTCAACAGAGTCTCGAAAACCAAAAGAAGATCATTATCGGACGCGTTCATAGTAAGTAATTTTAGGATAGACGCATCGGATCGTCTAAAATATTTATCCTTGAAAAAACCCCCTCTCCCTTGTCCCTTACGTCCGCTTGACCCGTTTAAAGAGTTCCTCGCGGGTAAGCACAATCCAGATGGGGCGGCCGTGAGGACAGAGGGGTTCGGGGAGTTCAAAGGCTTGAGCCGCGATGCGCTGTTGCGTTACAGGGTCGAGTATGGCATGATCCTTACAGGCGGCACGGCAGGCAGCCGAGGCTAAAATCTGATACAGGATATCCCCTGCATTTTTGCGAACACCGGTAATGTCGCCGATAAGGTCGCGCTCCGTGCCTGTCCACCGTGCAGGTACGGCGGTTACCTGCCAAACACCGGCGCCTTCATCGGTAAGAGCAAACCCCGCCTTGCACAACAACTCTCGATGCTTCCTGATAAACGCATCGTCTTCTTCCGATGAGGTGATAATCCGGTAAGGGATTAACAGCTCCTGCACCCCGCCGATATTGTGCTGCAGCTGCTCGAAAATAATCCGCTCGTGGGCGGCATGCTGATCGATTAAATACAGTGCATCGTTTTTTTCTACGGCGATAAAGGTTCCTGCGACCTGCCCGAGCAGCTTAAAATCTGCAGGGGGAATATCCGGCGGGTTCTGCATATATGGCGCCGTTTCCGAAGCTACAGGCGCTGTGCCCTGAGCCACGGAACCGGTGGCAGCCGCATAGGAGATGCTTTCCCAAGCTTCATCCGCAAAAGATGTGCCTATAGCTGCGGGAGGTGGGATGATGTGTCCTCCTGCCGAATAAGGCACTGCCGCTGTCGCTGCTATTTGGCGGAATGCACTGCCGTACCCGTCCTGCCTGTTGCCGTATTCCGATTGAATGCCGGATGAGCTGTCGGCTCTTTGCGATCTGTCATAGCTATTTTGTGCCGCACCGGTTTGTTTGCCGCTTTTACCGTGTTCGGATTCACCGGTCGGTATACGGGAGTGCGGCTGCTGTTGGTATACACCTGCCTGAAAACCGTGTTTTTGTGCAAGGGATTCGGCATATAGCCGGTTTTGTTCGCTCCATGCCGAATAGGGCGCAGCATCCGACTGCACACTGTGTTGGGAAAAATTCTCTCGGTTACTGCCGTTTCGGTTAAGCCTATCCTCAAATGCGCCGGATTGCTGCTTGAGATTTCCATCCGATTCACCGCGCTGAAAATCAAGAGGACGGGTGAGATCGGGATCGTATTTTTCTTTTAAGAGACTTGCAACGGTGTGCTGTCGGTAGAATGAGCCGACAGCGCTGCTGACGGCGTGGTGAATAGCGCTGTAATCCTGAAAACGGGCTTCTTTTTTTGCAGGGTGAATGTTAAAGTCTACACGGGATGGGGCTACCGTTAAGAATAAAAACGCAACAGGGTGTCCCCCATTCGGAAAATATCCCTCGCCACCGTAGTCGATAGCCTGTGTAAGCCCGAACTCGGTAATTCTCCTGCCGTTGACAAAGACCATAATTGCACGTTTGTCGCTGCGGACAACATCAGGACTGCCGAGTACGATACGGAATGAAAAATGCTCCCCGTTTCCTTCAATTTCAAAAAAGAGTGTTTCCGGTTCCTTAAACGAGAATGCTGCGAGGCAACGTTCTCGTAGCGACTGTGTAGAAGGAAGAAGAAAGCGTAGTTCTCCGTCCGTGATAAAGCGCATTTCGATTGTATAGTGAGGAAGCGCTTTATCGAGAAATACCGTTCTGCACAAAGCAGTTTCGGCAGCGGCCCGCTTTAAAAACTGCTTGCGCGCAGGAAAATTTTCAAAGAGGTTTTCTACTTGCACCACCGTACCGGCATTTAAACGTGCCGGAAAAATCTTTCCCAGCTGCAACTTCCATGCGGCAGGTCCGCTCCGTGTCGAGGTGATTTCCAAATTGCTGACTGCTTTAATGGAAGAAAGCGCTTCTCCGCGGAAGCCGAGACTGTGCAGGGAGAGCAAATCTTCCGCCGTAGAAATCTTGCTTGTCGTGTGGGTGTCCGTGCAGATGGCGAGATCTTCGCGGCTCATGCCGCAGCCGTTATCCGTCACACGAATACGCTCAATACCGCCGCCTGAAATTTCCACCTGCACCTTAGAAGAACCTGCGTCGATTGCATTATCTAAAAGCTCGCGGATAACAGCTGCGGGGCGGTCGATAACTTCCCCTGCTGCAATCTTACGTGCCGTTTCCGGATTAAGCGCCTTTACCGGCTTGTACGCGGCGGAACCTGTCGGTAACACCGCCGCTTGCTCTAATGCGACGAACCGGGACGAATCAGAAGAAGCGAACTCCGCTGTTGTATCTGTGTGAGGAGAGATTGGAGACAGTTCAGGCGGTCGGGATGCGGTATCCATAGGCTCTATATGTCATCAGTTGAAAACAGTTCCAGTTCAGGCTTATCCTGCGGCTGAACCGGCTGATTCATCAATATCTGCACCTTACTTTCTATTTTATCAATGTCTTTTTCCAAAGTTTTAGCAAGCTTAATGCCTTCTTCAAAAGCGGCAAGCGCATCTTCCAACGGAAGATCGGCACTTTTAATCTTTTCGCTGATTTCTTCAAGACGAGCTAACCGTTCTTCAAACTTTTTCAATTACTTCTCCTTCATAATTAACAACTCCAGCGTTGATCGTTGGGGTATGAACTCTCACACAAATAAACAGGAATGATGATACCATAAAAAAAAGGAAATGGAAATATAAAAAAGCCGACATATAAAAAAGCCGCTTACCTCCAACCGGAAGCGAGCGGCTTTTTTTATCGGGACCCCTAAAACATCAAGCCTATCGGCTTGTTCTGTAAGGAAATGATTTATCATATCCGCTAAAGCGGATTGCGAATCGGTTTTTAGGATGCCCTATCGTTACATCACTGAATACCTCTAACAATCTTGTCTGAGCGTTAGAGGCTTTCTCTATTCCGTATCCGCTTAGAACGGGCGATCGGCCAGATACTTATACTCCCGCCAGCGCCGCTTCGCCTTCGCAACCGCTTTATCAAGCAGCATTTGAGCGCGTTCGGGGTTTGCATTCTTTAACGACTTGAAGCGTACTTCTTTGTACATAAAGTCTGCAAGGTTAAAGTCCGGCTCTTTGCTGTCAAGCTGGAAGGGATTCTTGCCTTGATCGGTTAAGCGCGGGTCATAGCGGTACAACGGCCACAGACCGCAGGTAACAGCCTCTTTCTGGTTCGACATACCCTTCGTCATGTTGATACCGTGGTTGATACAATGGCTGTATGCGATGATGATCGAAGGTCCGTCATAACTTTCCGCTTCACGGAATGCTTTGATAACCTGCGACATGTTTGCGCCCATCGAAACCTGTGCAACATACACATAGCCGTAGCTCATCGCCATCATGCCGAGGTCTTTTTTGCTGGTTTCCTTACCGGATGCGGCAAACTTCGCGATAGCGCCGATCTGAGTTGCCTTTGACATCTGCCCGCCGGTATTGGAATATACTTCCGTATCCATAACCAATACGTTGATGTTTCTGC
>CAUPUT010000069.1:0-7909 GCA_963514615.1 uncultured Treponema sp. | reverse complement strand
TGAAGATTGCAGTAGGTTTAAGCGGAGGAGTAGATTCCAGCGTTGCCGCAAAGCTTCTGATAGAAGAGGGGCATGACGTGTGCGGTGTTACACTCCGCTTGCTGAATGAACAGACATCCGCCGTGCAGGAACAAACCGAGCGGATTATTGAAGAAGCGGCGCAGGCAGCACGGCTTCTCGGTATTCCGCACCGTATCTACGATTTCCGTGCCGAATTTCAAAAGCAGATTATCGATTATTTTATAAAAAGCTACCGCAGCGGAGAAACGCCGAATCCGTGTTACATCTGCAATAAGCAGATTAAATTCGGGCTGCTTTTAGAACAGGCTTTACGGGAAGGTTGTGATGCTATTGCGACCGGCCATTATGCTAAGGTGTTTCAGGAGCCGTCCGGATGGTATGCGCTGGAGCGGGGCGCTGATACGCAGAAAGATCAAAGCTACTTTTTAGCCTTACTGACTCAAGAACAGTTAAGTAGAACGTTTTTTCCACTTGCAGAACTGACGAAGCCGGAGGTTCGCCTCATTGCGGAAAAGGCCGGATTGGTCAATGCACATAAGAATGACAGCCAAGATATTTGCTTTGTACCGGACGGCGACTACACGGCAGTGATCGAAGCATTGGCGCCCGATGCTTTCCCCGAAGGAGATTTTATCGACATCAACGGCACAAAGGTCGGCACGCACCGCGGCTTGCACCGTTATACCATCGGGCAGCGGCGGGGGCTTGCTTTGCCGTTCGGCTATCCGATTTATGTGGTTGAAAAATCGGCAGAGCATAATACGGTTACCGTCGGTGCGGGGGATGCTCTTCTCGCCGCCGCCTGTTCGGTGCGGGAAGTAAACCGGATGGCCGAAATGCCGCAGGAGCCTTTTTATGCAGAGGTTAAAACACGGTATCGGCAGCCGCTGAAAAAAGCCCGCATTGAACCGAGCGGCACCAGCCGAGTCCGCATCGTTTTTACCGAACCCGAACGGGCGGTTGCGCGCGGGCAAGCCGCTGTATTTTACTGTGGGAGTAGGGTAGTCGGCGGCGGTATTATTGACAGTGTTGAAACCGTCGGAGATGCGGTATAAATTCAGGGTAGACCGTTTCTACTTTATCACCCCACCATGAAAATAACATTCATAAGGGCTCCAGCGACTCCTTTTTGCGAGGGCTAAAGATAAACAATTAGTTAATGTGCGACTAAATCCGCGTATTCCGAGTGTTTATTGAACCAATCGGCTGCATATGAGCATTGAGGCCGTATCTTTTTTCCGTTTTTTTGAGCATAGTCTACGACTTCTTTAACGAGCTTTCCGGCAACGCCCTGTCCTCTCAACGAATCATCAACAAAGGTATGGTCGAGGCAAACCGTCGAGTCATTTACCGCCGGAAATGTAACTTCGGCAATGAGTTTTCCTGCGTCGTTTTCTGCATAAATTCTATTTTCTTGATGTATGAGTTCCATATTATTTCTCCAGTATCCTCAAGATAAAAAATCTTAAATAATTTTGTCTTGGATAGGGCGTAGTATGCCATAGAATAGGGATAAATTTCAATATGCGCTATAAAATGCGACAGGAAAATCAATTTTTGCATCTAAGTATTAAAAAAATGCTAAAATGAAAGCCTGAGGTTGGAAGAATTAGAAAATGCACTTGAAGTGCTTCGGACGGAAAGGGAATAATACAACGGATATTTTTGCACCATGTAACAACACGGTTTTACTTTCCGCTTGCACTATATCGGAAAGCATATTACAATGGCAAATGGCGTTTACGGTAAATGTACAAACGCCTTAATTATGGAGGAAAGATGAAAAAGCTAACAGTATTGTTTCTAACGGTGTGTCTTGCAGTGTCTCTGGTATGTACGGCGGGCTGCGGACAAAAAACGGAAGAAAAAGCAAAGGCAAAGTTGGTCTATTGGACGATGTGGAACGAAGCGGAGCCGCAGGGTACGGTTATTGCCGAAGCGGTTGCTGCTTTTACTAAAGAGACGGGAATTGAGGTAGAGCTTAACTTTAACGGAAGAGAAATCCGTAAGACATTGCAACCCGCCCTCGATGCCGGTGAGACAATCGATGTGTTTGACGAAGATATTGAACGGGTATTGAATACATGGGGAAATTACTTACTTCCGCTTGACGAATACGCCGCGAAAACGTATTCCACCACGGACGGTAAACCGTATAACACGATGATCAATAAAACATTGTATAACTTGGCAAAAGAGCTTGGCGGCGGTTCCGTAAAAAATATTCCGTATCAGCCGTCCGCATTTGTTACCCTATACAACAAAGAGTTATTCGACAAAGCCGGTATTACGGATACGCCTAAAACATGGGAAGAATTTTTAACCGCGTGCGAAAAACTTAAAGCAATCGGCATTCCCGCTATCACCGTGGATGATGCATATATGGCCTGTTTCTTCGGCTACAATATGGACCGTTTGGTTGGTGAACAGGAAACGCTTAATATGGTAAATACTAAGGATTTTACCGGCCCGCAGGTGCTTGAGTTCGGTAAAATCTGGGAGAATATGGCAAAGAAAGGCTATATCAGTGCAAAGGCTGCTTCCAATATTTGGCCTGCAGGACAGGTAGAAGAAATGGCTGTTGGAAAGGTTGCAATGTATTTAAACGGTACATGGCTTCCGAACGAGATTAAGGCGCAAGCGCCGGATTTAAAGTGGGGCGCTTTTGCGTGGCCTGCAATGTCGGAAAAAGGCGATGGCATCGAAGCAAACAACTATGGCTGCCAAAGTCTTGCCGTTAATAAAAATACAAAATATCCGGAAGAGGCATTTAAACTGATCGTATGGCTGACCACCGGAGAGTGGGATGCTCGTTTAGCCAAAGAAAGTATCGGTATCCCCGCCGGGAATAATACCGAATGGCCTATTCAGCTTGCAGAAGCAAAAGTCATTGTCGATAATACCACCAATCGCCTTGATTGGGCCGTCGGCATGGAAAATGATCCTGAAATCAATGCCAAAATTAAAGAGAATTTTGCGAAATTGATAAAGGGTGATTTAGACGCCGAAGGTTTTGCTGCAGCAATGGCGAAGTAAACATATCAGATGTTTTGTATATACCCCGCAGAATAAGTGAGGCTGGGGATGTCCCAAAAGTTGGTTCAAATGGTCTCACTGCCTCACTTATTCTGCGGTATTTGATTTATTCATCTGATGCGTTTACCCTGCTTCCGAAAGGGAAGCGCCTCATAAAGTTGGAGATTATGTTAAGAAAAAATAAACCGATGATTATCATTTTTTTAACGCCGGCGGTGTTGTGCTATGTGATGGTATTCTTGTACCCGACGCTGCGGACGTTTGTGATGAGTTTTTTTTCGGTTGTCAGTGTTTCGGATCCGGCGGCGGCGTGGTCGTTTAGCGGATTTTCAAATTATAAAAAGATTTTTAGTACGCCAATGTTTTTGCAGGCGATGAAAAATATTGCGCGGCTGTGGTTTTGGGGCGGCGCAGGGGTGATGTTTTTTGCGCTGCTGATAGCGGTAATTTTGACAAACAGGGTCCCGGCGAGGCTCAAAGCATTTTACCGCAGTATTGTGTATCTGCCGAATGTCGTGAGCGCTGTTGCAATGGGAACGATGTGGATTAACTACATTTACAATAGTGATTACGGACTTTTGCATAAGCTGTTCGGTGCACTTGGGTTTGAAACGCTTGCGCAAACGCTGTGGACGGGACCGGGAATGCGCTTTTGGAGTATGTTGATTGCGTATTGCTTCGGGATGGTAGGGTATCACATGCTTATTTTTATGAGCGGCATCGAACAAATTCCTTTTGATTTTTATGAGGCGGCCTATCTTGAAGGCTGTAATATATGGCAACGGTTTGTTCATATTACATTGCCGTTTTTGCGTGGCGTATTTCGGACAAACACCGTGATGTGGACGGTATATACGGTCGGTTTTTTTGTATGGGGTCAGCTGTTCAGTCCGGTCAATTTGTCGAATGATACAGTTGCTCCGATGAATTATATGTACGAGTTGGTATTCGGCGCCTCTTCTTCAGCGGCGACGATTCGGGATAGCGGCAGCGGGGCAGCGATCGGTGTCGTAATGATGTCGTTGGTGATTTTGATTTTCTTTGCAACCGAACGAATTGTAAAAAATAATGATATTGAAATGTAACGAGGATATGTTCGATTGAGTAAAATATAAATACTCGACCTATTCGATAACTGCGGTTTCGAATAGGTCGACGAGTTCTAAATCGCACAAATAGCACGATTTAGAACATCGCATTTCAAGGTAACCTGTTCAGAAACGAAAGTTTCCGAACAGGTTTACTGAGGTGGCTTATGGGCTTGGGAAATAAAAACGGAAAATTAATGCAGCGGTTGGCAAAAGCCCCCGGCTATGCGCTTTTAACAATATGGACGGTGTTTACCGTGATGCTGATCGGCTGGGTTGTATTCGCGTCGCTTTCCACTTCGAGTGAAATATTTTCGGATCACATGTTTGCATTTAAGACGGGGTTTCATTTTGAAAACTATGTAAAGGCTTGGAAAACGCAGAAGGTATCGGTCTTTTTTATGAACTCGCTGATGTATACGGTGATATCTTGTACCCTTATTGTTGTTATTGCCGCACCGGCTGCGTATGTGCTGTCCCGTTTTCGGTTTAAAGGCAATATGCTGCTGCAGAATATGTTTGCTTCTGCATTGGGCATTCCGGTTATTATGATTATTATGCCGTTGTTTGGATTTGCTTCTTCGTTGCGGCTGACAAACAGCCGTACCGTAATTATTTTCCTTTACACTGCAATAAATGTTCCGTTTGCGGTGTTTTATCTGCTCGCCTTTTTTAAGAACTTGAGCTTTACCTACGAAGAAGCCGCTGCGATAGACGGCTGTTCTCCGATGCGGACATTTTGGACGATTATGTTTCCGCTTGCGCAACCCGGAATTATCACGGTTTCCATTTTTAATTTTATTACAGTGTGGAATGAATACTTTATGTCGCTCATTTTTGCAAATAAAACGGCGGTTCGTCCGGTTGCCGTCGGGTTGTATAATATGATTTCCGCCATGCGGTATACCGGTGACTGGGGCGGTATGTTTGCGAGCGTGGTTATTGTCTTTTTGCCGACTTTTATCCTCTATTTATTCCTATCCGAAAAAATTATCCGCGGTGTTACCGGCGGCGCCATTAAAGGGTAAATCCGCATTTATATGTCGCCTGAAAAGGAATTTGAAGATGAAAGATAATGCTATGCAGCAGGGACGGGTTACTATTCCGACGGATGTCGATATCGTTCCTGAAACACGAGAGATTATGAAACGCTGGGGCGCCGATGCGGTACGGGACTGTGACGGTACGGATTTTCCCGAAGCCCTCCGCACAATCGATGCGAAAATCTATTCGACATATTATACAACGCGGAAAGATAATGAGTGGGCGCGGGCAAATCCCGACGAAATTCAGCAGATGTATATTATGACGCCTTTTTACACCGCTTCCGAATCGAATGTCCGGATTGAACTGATGAAAGGCCTGTATCCCGATATGCTGAAAGTAAACCCGAAAGACCGGCAGCGGTGGTGGGAGGTAATAGACCGTACTACCGGTACGGTAGTGCCGCCTGAATGCTGGAACTACGATGAAGAATCCGGAACGGTTGTCATCCCGCACGCCGAATCTTTCCATCAATATACGGTGAGTTTTCTCGCCTTTATTATGTGGGATCCTGTGCACATGTACAATGCTGTTGTTAATGACTGGAAAAATACGGAGCATCAGATTACCTTTGATGTACGCCAGCCGAAAACCCATGCGTTCACCATGGAGCGGCTTCGGAAGTTTATCGCAGAACATCTCTATATCGATGTTATCCGTTTTACCACCTTCTTTCATCAATTTACCTTGCTCTTTGATGAGCGCGCACGTGAAAAGTATGTCGATTGGTACGGCTATTCCGCCTCCGTTTCGCCGTATATTCTTGAGCGCTTCGAAAAAGAAGTCGGTTATCCGTTTCGTCCTGAATATATTATCGATCAAGGGTATTTTAACAATCAATATCGTATTCCGTCGAAAGAATATAAGGATTTCCAAGCCTTTCAGCGCCGTGAGGTGGCAAAACTCGCTCAAGAGATGGTAGATATTACCCACGCGTGCGGTAAAGAAGCGATGATGTTTTTAGGCGACCATTGGATAGGAACCGAACCGTTTTTGGAAGAGTTTAAAACGATCGGCCTTGATGCGGTTGTCGGCAGTGTCGGAAACGGAAGCACGCTCCGGCTTATCAGTGATATCCCCGGTGTGCGGTATACCGAAGGCCGTTTTTTGCCGTATTTTTTTCCCGATACGTTTCATGCGGGTGGAGACCCCGTAAAGGAAGCGAAAATAAATTGGGTAACGGCGCGGAGAGCGCTGTTGCGTAAGCCTATCGACCGTATCGGGTATGGAGGGTACCTGAAACTTGCGCTTGAGTTTCCCGATTTTGTGGACTACATTGCCGACGTAACCGACGAATTTCGTACCCTGTATGAGAACATCAAGGGGACAACTCCGTACTGCGTTAAAACGGTTGCCGTGCTGAATTGTTGGGGAAAAATGCGCGCGTGGGGGTGCCACATGGTGCATCATGCGCTCTATCAAAAGCAGAATTACAGCTATGCGGGGGTTATTGAAGCCTTATCCGGTGCGCCGTTTGATGTCCGGTTTATCAGCTTTGACGACCTAAAAACCGATCCTGCGTTGCTTGATGATATTGATGTGATTATCAATGTCGGCGATGCGGATACGGCGCATACCGGCGGCAGTTATTGGGAAGATCCGGCGATACCCGCAGCGATACGCCGGTTTGTATGGAACGGCGGTGCTTTTATCGGAATCGGTGAGCCGTCCGGACATCAATATCAGGGGCGGTTTATTCAGCTTGCCGATGTATTGGGGATAGAAAAAGAGACCGGCTTTACGCTCAATTACGATAAATATAATTGGGATACTCACCGTCATTTTATCACTGAGGATTGTACGGGCGGAGCTGCCGCGATCGATTTCGGTGAGGGGAAAAAGAATATCTATGCGCTTGACGATACGGTTATCCTTGTGCAAAAAGATAAAGAAGTGCAGCTTGCCGTTAATGACTATGGGAAAGGCCGTGCAGTGTATATCAGCGGGCTTCCTTACAGTTTTGAAAACACGCGCCTTCTGTACCGCGCCGTCTTATGGGGAACGCATGCCGAAAAGCAGATTCATACGTGGTTCAGTTCAAATTGTAATGTTGAAGTCCATGCTTACATTAAAAACGGTAAATACTGTGTCGTTAACAATACGTACGAACCGCAGACAACAACCGTGTTTTATGGAGACGGGAGCAGTTTTGACGTACCGCTTTCCGCTAATGAGATACGGTGGTATCAAATCAACAACCCCGATGCCGCTGCTTTAAACAGAAGCGATATTTCGGCTGCTGCCGAAATTCGCCATTAAAAGTGTACACGGATGTACACTTTTAATGAGGCGACAATGCAGATGTGCCCCTCCAACGCTTATGCAAATAGCCTGTTGAGAAGCGTACCTCCTTGTACGCTTCTCAACGACGAGATTTGTGCATAACACAAATCTCGCTACTGTTTATAACCACGGACATCCTTGTCCGTTCTGAAATTGCTAGGAGCGCACAAAAACACCCGCAGGCACGCCAAAGGATGTACATCCATGTATATCCTTTGGCTACGAGTTCGCATTGCGAACTCGATTCTGGGTAGAACCACTGCCATCCTCGCCCAAGAATGTGCGTCCTTGCACATTCTTGGGCTACGAGTTTTTCTGACGAAAAACTCGCTACTGGTTATCACCCCGGACATCCTTGTCCGTTTTGCCTTTCCAACGCTTTTGCAAATAGCCTGTTGAGAAGCGTACCTCCTTGTACGCTTCTCAACGACGAGATT
>CAUPUT010000068.1:0-7953 GCA_963514615.1 uncultured Treponema sp. | reverse complement strand
ATCATTTCCGCGATATTACCTACCGGAATCGGGCGGAGCGGGATGCCGTACTCGGTCACGTAGAAGACAACGCCTTTGTGCAGCAGTCCAAGCAGGATGCGCAGCACTATGCTGAGCTTTTTGCTCCGCGAAGAGATTCAACTCTGGTCGAATAGTCTCAATTTTTTCGCGGGGATATTAAAAAAGCGGCCTGATGCGTTTACCCTGTCTCGTTTATCCTTTATCCTTTTTTTATTTTGCCGATATTGATTACGGGGAATATACTATGAAAAAGCGAGTACCGATAGTATTGTTTTGTATACTACTGTACGGTGCGGTATATGCAAATACAATCGGTTTTGCTTGTATTTATAATTCCGATGCTCCTGCCGGAGCTGCCGAACTCACTGCAGCGCTTGAAACCGAACTTTTTGAATTCTGTTTCGATCGTGGAATGGTAACAACCAGTATTGAATATATCGTAGGAAAATATGAGCAATACAAGGATAATGCCTCGTTGATAAAACGATTCGATTCGTCGCTTGACTATGTTGTCGCGCTGTATTGTGAATATAAGCAAGCCGTGGGAGATACCGTGAATAGCCAAAAACCGGCAATTGAATGGAAGGGTTTACAATGGAAGTTCATCGATTTTTCCTCTCAAAATATTATTTTTGAAGAGACAATCGACCCGAAAACGATACCGGAAATTGAACTGAGACGGAAAATAAAAAACGCCGGTCAAATTATCGGCGCAAGTATGTTGAAGACGTTATAACGGAAGGGGATACAGATGATCAAAAAAACAATAACTGTCCTGTGTATGTTGATATTAAGCACTGCACTGATATGGGCCGTATGGGAAGGCAATGCGGCTTCAGGATCGGGGGAAGATTTCCCTTCGGGTCTTTTTGCGTCCAGCGATTTATTCCCGAAATATACGCTTATCGAAATCACCAATTTGGAGCAAAATATGATCTCCCGTGCCGTTATTATCAGCAATACGGGATCCGACGGTTTGCTGGTAAAGGTATCACCCGATTTAGCGGCTGCTTTAGCCATCAAGGAAGGAAATACCGTGCGTGTACGCGTGTCCGTACCACCGTTGGTAGCCGAGGAAGGTGCCGATCCGGTACTGTTAAGCAAAGTTGAAGATAAACAGCCTGTTCCGGCGGTCGTTCCTGAAAAATCGTTATCTGAACCGGAGATTGTGCCCGCTCCGGCTGCAGTTTCGGAGGTAACCGAACCGGTAAAGTTGTCGGCACAATCCGAATATTCGGCAGAAGCTGAAAAACCGGTGCCGGTCGCCGCTTCTATCCAAGCACCGCCGGTACAAGCAGACAGCGAAAGTTTAGACAAATACGCAGAATCGGTACCGGATGCAGGAGAAATAACCGTTTCGGAAGCAGCCTCCGTCTCAGACGATTCTCAAGACCCTGTTCCTGAAGTTTCAACCCCAATGGCGCCGGAACCTATAGCAGGTGAGGAAGAACCTGTAAAAGAAGCAGCAGAACCAATGGATGCCCCCGAACTTTTTGCCGTCGAACCGGAGAATGAAATGCCATCAACAGAGGTTGAGGAACCGCAAGACGAACCGGAAATTGTTGCTGTTGCGGAATCTTTGCCTGCAGAAGATAGTACGGAGAATGAGACTGTTGAACAACAGGCCATGTTGGTGCCGTCCGAACCGCGGGCACCGAACAGTGAAGACATTCCCTTGCCGAAAGAAACTGAAAAACCTATTCAACCTGTTGCACCTGTCGTTACACAGCCTGCCGAAGAAGTTTATACTGCTAATGTCCTTACAAAGGGAGCTTTTTATGTGCAAGTCGGACGGTTTAAGGACGTACTGAATGTAGAAAGCTTTGTAGAAATGTACGGTAAGCAGTATCCTGTTACAATAGAAAAATCAGCTACGGCAGATGTCTTTTACAAGGTGTATGTCGGACCATTGCAAAAGGACGAACGAGGGGCAACATTGGAAACCTTCCAAAAATTAGGTTTTAAGGATGCCTTCTTAAAAAAAGCGCCCTAAACTACAATACCACAGCGGCGCAGGGCGCCTCTCAAGACAACCAAGTGTTGAGTGTTTGCTCTGACAGAGAAGGGGTGGGAATGGACTTTCAACGGAAGAAAGATTTTTTAGTCTGTATTGATAGCGACGGTTGTGCTATGGATACGATGAACCTCAAGCATTATCGCGCTTTCGGACCGGAGCTGGTAAAAGTATTCAATTTGCAGGATCATGCGGAGCCGATTCTGCATTATTGGAATAAGGTCAACTTGTTCAGCAAAAAGCGTGCAATAAATCGTTTTAAAGGCTTTCTTGAGGTATGCCGGTATATCGATAAGCATTTTGTTCCCATTGACGGGTTGGAAACGTATGAACAGTTTCTGAATTCCGGCGGGCTGTTATCGAACGAAGGCATCAGGCAGGCTTATCAAACTGTCGGTCATCCTATCTTCGCAGTTGCAGAACAATGGTCTATCAATGCTAATAAAGCTATTGCTTCAATACCCTTGGAAGATCGAATCCCGTTCGCCCATGTTTACGAAAGCATCGAAACCATTTATGCCGTTGCGGATATCGCTGTTGTCAGCTCGGCCAATAATGCGGCAGTTACTGCCGAATGGGAGCAAGCCGGTTTAACAAAATTTGTTAACGGTATTTTTACGCAAGAAAACGGCAGTAAAAAGCAAGTGCTTGCCTCATTGAAACAGACCGGCGGATATAAAGACGGCTGTATGCTGAAACTGGGCGATGCTCCCGGCGATTTGCAGGCTGCGCAAAGCAATGCGGTATTCTTTTATCCGATTATTCCTGAAAAAGAAGCCGAGAGCTGGCTTGATTTTACAAATACCTATTTGTCGCTCTTTATCAACGGACAATACGCCGAGTGTGAGCAATTACTCATTGACCGGTTTTATTCGGAACTTGAGGATTAAGCATATTGCCATTTTGCTCTACATCAGATTTAGTTGCATCGGTGTCGGACATATTACTTGAATTTGCCGCAAATTCATCCAGTTTTCTATGCAGGGTTTTGCGCCCGATGCCGAGTATGTCGGCGGTTTTCGATTTATTTCCGTTATAGGCGGCGAGGGTTTCCATGATGATGTGTCGTTCCGCTTCGGCGAGGGGAGTGCCGATTTGGATGCGGATGGAAGATGTTTGCTCCGCTTCGCGTACCGGCTCGGGTAAATCGGAGAGTCGGATGGTATCGTCCGAGCTCATCACAACGGCGCTTTCCAGACAGTTCCGCAGCTGTCGGATATTGCCGGGCCAATCATAAGCGTAGAGCGCTGCGCGGGCTTTCGGTTCGATGGCTGCAATGTTCTTTGCATTTTCTTCCGTAAATTCTTTGATAAACGCGGCAATTAGCAGCGGGATATCCTCTTTCCGTTCTCGAAGCGGCGGTACGTGGATATGCACCACATTCAGGCGGTAATAGAGATCGCTGCGGAACGTACCGGCGGCGACTTCCTTTTCAAGGTCGCGGTTGGTCGCGGTGATTAGACGGGTATCTACTGTGATGGATTTTTCGCCGCCAACCCGCTCAAACTGCTTTTCCTGCAGCACGCGTAGTATTTTTATCTGCAAACTCTGATTGATTTCTCCGATTTCATCCAAAAAGATCGTGCCGCCGTCGGCAAGTTCAAAGCGTCCCCGTTTTTGACTGACAGCGCCGGTATATGCGCCCTTTTCGTGCCCGAACAGCTCGCTTTCCAGTAAGCTCTCCGCAAGCGCGGCGCAGTGTACCTTAACGTAGCTGTTCTTTTTCCGCGGAGAAAGGTTGTGTATTGCACTGGCAATCAGCTCTTTGCCGACGCCGCTTTCGCCGGTGATAAGCACTGATGCGCGGGAGGGTGCTACCTTCTTGATCATCTCAAAGACATGCTCCATCGCCGCGCTTTTCCCGATGATGTGTTCGAATGTTTTATCCGACTGCATTTGATCGACAAGTTCGCGGTGCTGCAGCACCAGCTCGCGGTTCTGGAGGGCGCGTTTTACCAGCAGAGAAAGCCGGTCAAGATCGAGCGGCTTGGTTAAAAAGTCATAAGCGCCCATGCGCATCGCTTCGACGGCGGTTTCGACGGTACCGTGTCCGGTCAGCACGATAACCGGCACACCCGGCGTTTCCGAGGTTACCCTGCGAAGGATTTCCTGCCCGCCGACGCCCGGCATCCGCAGATCGGTGATAACGAGGTCCACCACCTCAGACAGCGCTTTTTGCAGGCCGTCGGTTCCGTCTTCCGCAGTCAATACTTCGTACCCTTCGTCCTCAAGCGCCATCTGGAGCCCTTCACGGATATTTTTTTCGTCGTCGATAACTAAAATTTTAAACTTCATTTTTTATACTCTCAAATTGAGGTTTTGCACCGCTGTCGTATGCAGTATGAGCTTCCAATAGAAGCGGTCTTTCTCTGTGAGTAATAGGCAAGCTCAGCGTAAAACGGGTTCCCTTGCCGACTTCCGAATGAACCTGAATATCACCGCCGTGCTCTTTAATCACCTTATATGTCATGGTAAGGCCGAGCCCGCTCCCGTCCGGCTTTGTTGTAAAATAGGGTTCAAAAATTTTATGCAGTATGTCGGGAGGAATGCCTTTTCCCGTATCGGTAATAGCGATATATACGTTTTCTTCGTCATACCGTGTCGTAATTCCGAGCTCTCCGCCCGCAGGCATCATCGCAGCTTTTGCGTTGGTTAAGATATTCATCAACGCTTGGCGTAAAAAGCGTTCGTCCGCTTGAATAATCGGAAGTTCACCGTCAAATTGAGGAACAAAAGCGATACCGACAGCGGAAAATTCTTCCTGAAAGGTTGTAAAAAGATTTTTAATAAGTTCGTTGACATTGACCGGCGCAAATTCGCATTGGAGCGGCCGGACGGCAAAGAGAAAATCCACCACAATTTTATTTAACCGCTCAATTTCTTCTTCTACCACATCGAGGTGTTTTTGTGCCTTTGCGTTAATCTCCAGATTGCACGCTTTAAAATTTTTTCGCAGCAGTTGGACGTGGATGCTGATTGCCGCAAGCGGGTTTTTTATTTCGTGGGCAACCGCGGCTGCAAGATTAGTGAGGCTCGCAAGGTTTTCAAGCCGCCGATTATTGATTTCTGCACGCTTCCGCTGCGTAATGTCCTCAACGGTAATAATCGTACCACGTACCTTTTTTTCCTTGACAAGCGGCAGTAATGAAATCTCAATATATTGATTCCCTTCATCGGCAGCAATAACAAATTCCTCCGCGATATGCGCTTCTTCATTCTGTATTACCATACGGATAAAATCCGCCAGTTTAGTATCGGAAATGGATGTCCACAGCGGCCGGTCGGGGCTTTCAGAAAGCGGAATGCCGAGAATGCGCGAAGCGGCACGGTTGGTTTTTATAATCGTATGGTCGGAATCCAGAATAATGACGCCGCTCGTAAGCGAATCCATCATCGCATCGAATAGCGCGTAGTCATCGGCAATTAATTGAATAAAGGAGCGCAGCTGCGAATCGTTCATACGCGACAGTTTCCGCAGTGCGCGGCTCATAAATTCTCTCATGCGTTATCGGTCTCTTTCATAGATTGATTGTGCATACAAAACTCTATTTACACAAGAGGGGATATAACTCAAAATCCTCTTTTCTTTTGAGCATTTCAGTGTATAATATTCGATATATGAATAAGTTAAAAGCGGCATTAAACAAACAAAATCTCAGACGGTATTTGGGACTGATGGCGAGTTATACGGAAATTCTGCTTGCACTGGTAGTCATTATCGGGATTTTGCTTCTCTGTATTCGAGTCCTTGTACAGTTGAGGGGCTTTATCATCAGTACGTTTTCCGGCAGAGAGGTTCCGTCGTTTGCGGAATTTCTTTCAACGGTGTTCGAGCTGGTCATCGGTATCGAGTTCGTAAAGATGCTTGCAAAGCATACACCGGGAAGCGCTATCGAGGTACTTTTATATACGATAGCTCGTGCACTGATTATGGATCACAGCAGTATGCAGAGCTCTCTGCTTGGCGTGATCGCAATCGCGATTCTTTTTGCCGTCCGTAAGTATTTCAACGATCCCGAAGTCCATAATCACGAAACCGGCGGCGACTATATTGTAAACGGCGGTATCAGTATGACGGAGGTTAATAAGCGGCTTGATGCTGACTTCGATGAATCTTACGGACATACCGTTGCGGGGTATCTATTCAATTATCTACAGGCAATCGGGAAAAAGCCGACGATCGGATGCGAAGTTCAAATCGGCGAATATATGTTTCAGGTATATGATATGGAAGGAGAGCTCATCCGCCATATCAGGATAACGCCGTTAAAATCATAAAAAATAGAGGGAGGGCTGTGTATGTCTGAGTACGAATGTTTAAGAAAAGATTCGTGTCCCATCCGCTTGGATGCGGAAAAACAGCTTGAAGAAGGCGGTACTATTTCTCAGTCGGGACCTTTAATGGCGATCCGAACCGGCAAGTCGGTAACACTGCAGCAAAAATTCAGCACGGGGGGCGTCAAGCGTACCGGCGGAACAAAGTTTATTCCGGTAGACATACGCGTCATTGCGGCGACGAACCGTAACTTAGAGGAGATGGTTAAAAAAAAGAAATTCCGAAAAGACCTGTATTATCATATCGTCTCCCGCGACATAAAAGAACAACCGTCCGCTTAGCGTCAATTAGGGCAACGGCAGCAGATGTTTTTTGCCCTTGATTTTATCAATCATTGTCTGTATGCTTCCGAAAAAGGGGATAAGGAAGGCATCATGATATGTCAGATATGCGGAAAACATAACGCCTCTATGCTCGTGCGGCAGATTATAGACGACACGGCAAAAGAACTGTATATTTGCAGGGCGTGTGCTAAAAAACACAATCTTTACTCTGATGACCGAAAAATGCATCTTTCGCTCAAAGCTATTTTCGATGGACTTTTGCCAAAATCAGGCAGTGAAGAAGAAACAAGTGACGGTACTCGTCTTGCAGTGTGTCCCGATTGCGGAACGCCGTTGAGTCGTGTCAAAGAAAAAAAGATAATCGGCTGTCCCCGCTGTTTTTTTTATTTTCGCGATACCGTGTTAAAGCTCATGCAAGAAACTTCCGGAGAGGTCTTTTACGCAGGAAACTTGCCGTTACAGCCGGAGATATTTTCGGGTACGTTAGTTTCGTTACAGCATCTTGAAGATGAACTGCAAAAAGCGGTAGAGAATGAAGAATACGAATTGGCGGCATATCTCCGCGATAAAATAAAAGAGCAGGAGGTTTCGTCCTAGTATGTTCGCCGCTTCAAATGCATGGTATACCTATTCGGGGAACGACAACGATACGGTGCTTTCTTCGCGGGTACGTATCGTACGAAACTTAAAGAACTATCGCTTTCCTCCGACACTCGAAAAAGAAGATGCGGAAACGGTATACCGAACTGTAGTCTCAGCATTTCAAACGCTGCCGCCTGCCGACGGCTTTCATCCCATCCGGCTTGATACCTTGGATGCAATAGCAAAAAAGATTTTTGAAGAGCGAAATATCATTCCTGCCAATTTGGAGCGGAATTTCGGCACGGGGGTTATTGTTCGCGATGACGGTATCCTTTCGGCAACCGTGAATGTCAAAGATCATATCAGGCTTTCGGCGTTCTATGCAGGTTTTGAACTTCAAAAATGCTTTATGCTGGGAAAAAATATCATCGATACATTGGCTGGAACGCTGGAATTCAGCGCAGTTCAGGACTTCGGCTATCTTTCTTCGGATGTGATGAATATCGGAAGCGGTATAAAGTGTTCGGTATTGTGTTCGCTGCCGGGTCATTCGCTGACAAATAAGATACAGGAAAAGATAGAGGCTCTTACAAAGCAAAATTTTGAAGTGCACGCATATTATGCACAGAATACCAAACGGCTGCTGGGGTATCTATACCTTATTTCTACCAAAAGCGCCGCGGGCTATACCGATGAGGTACAAATCAGTATGATAA
>CAUPUT010000067.1:0-8044 GCA_963514615.1 uncultured Treponema sp. | reverse complement strand
AAAAAGGAATTCTTTCTGATTACTTGGAACGAAAACGCGAAGATGTAATCGAAAGATTAAAATTTGAATTTGCTTATGAAGAAGACGTAAGAACTCAGCGTGCAGAAGCAGAAAAGATAGGATTCGATAAAGGTTTAGAAAAAGGTATAAAAGAGACAAAACGCAAAGCAGCAAAGAATTTGCTCGAGTTGGGCGTTGCTGTAGAAGTTATCGCAAAGGCTACAGGGTTAAGTGCTCAAACCATTGAAACTCTTTAAGTCAATTATACAAGCTAGTATACATATCGTTTTAGCAGAGTAATTATGTAGAATTCAATAAGTTATTAATGCTGATTAGCGATACCATTCTCTTAGAGAAAATTACTGGATTACTTATAGGTTTACACAATGATGAAAAGAAATCTTTTTTTAATTTTTTTATTATCTATAATGCGATTATTCCGGAAGAAGAGTTAGATGATTCATTCGGAATATTAGATGCTTCTTATGAATTGAAGAACTCGTTTACTTTGGAGAAAAAATGAGGCTTGATAAATGATAGAGATTTTGATCCAATAGAAGAAATTTTAGGATTAATTGTAAAAAAGGAGCGTGATATACAACTCTAATCACAAACAGTAATAGATGATTTTAAGTGAGTAAAGAATTTAAGACTGGAGAATTACGTGAAGTTCGTGTTCCCCTCGCTTCACCATAAACACTAAGGACGGTACGTTGAGAATAATAGATAAGAATAAAGATTATTATGATTATTTGGCTCATCAGGTAGACAGCGATGACGGAGTTACTTTTGATAGACGCGGTTCTATTCCTTTACAGCATGAAGATTTTTTTAATATTTTAAGTAAACATGTTAAAGAGCATAAATATCATCAGCATCTATATTGGTTTTCTCCGAAAGAGCCTGTTGAATATAATAAACTGTTTGCCGTTCGCGCAGGAATTGCATTATTTCTTATCGGGCTTAAATTGGACATTGATGAAACCGATTTTCGTAATTGTATTTTAAAATCTTATAGCATGGAACTTATAAAAACTTTTGAAGATTTTAACTATCGGGGAAAAGTTTTAGACATAGTTTCGATAGAATGCGAAAAGTATCATCTGCATGCGCTCAATAAAAAGAATCTTGAAAATATTAAACTGTCGGAACTGACTATGAGACATTTCGGTTTACCGGACGGATTTTACATCTTAAAGAATATAGGTATACCTGCTATGATTTCTCCAGAGAAAATTTATTATGGTATGGAAACATATTTATTTTCACTTAAAAATGATAAGGACTGTGAATCAACAGGGTTAACCGATTGCGAAAAGATAGTAAATCACGGCTTTGATAAAAAAACATCTTTTAGAAACATGTAAAAGCTGTAGTTATTTGCGTGGAGAGTTTCAATATTGGGACGACAGAATCAACAACCCCGACGCAAGCATCGGGGTATGTTACTCTCATAAGGTGGTTGTCGCAGTTTAAAAACGACAGTACTCCTGTAGGAGATCTTGCACGAGATGTAAGGTTTGATAAAGAGTTTCCTCGTCATTCCGATTCCCGTAAACATTTAAGAGATTACCTTGAAAGTATGGGGGCCTGTGATAGTGCAATGAGCATTTTTGAAGAAGCTTTTAGTCACTATGAGCAAGACGCAAAAAACTAATTTTCCTCTTGACATAGCGTACGATTATTCGTACGCCATGTACTCCGATGGAGGTGTGTAAATGACAGTAATGACCGCTACGGCAGCGAGGACTAATCTTTATAATCTCATTGATCAAATAAAAGATTTCCATGAACCGATTATCATTTCAGGTAAAAGAAATAATGCGGTTTTAATTTCAGAGGACGACTGGAACGCTATTCAAGAAACCTTGTATTTGTGTTCTATTTCAGGAATGAGGGAATCGATCATTGAAGCAAGTAAAGAGCCATTGGAAGAGAGTATTAAGGAACTTGACTGGTAATGTGGACAGTAGTTTGTAGTTTTTAGAGATGCCCAGCATTTAAGTGTACTGCTTGCGGTTGTGTTTGCGAGTATTGGGATGGAGCTTCATTCAAAGAAAAACTAGAACTTTCGTTTCGTACCTGTCCGGATTGCGGCGGAAAACTAAAATACATAAAAGGCACAGCTTGTCCATCAGATAGTACGGATATGATTCTTTGTCAATATTAAGGAATGAACGGGAGTATTCGTGTGAAGGAATTCATACCTGGTGTTTTGCGTCTGCATCCGTACCATAGCAAAGTATCTTAAGGGGATTTTCTCATTGGACACAAAATACGGATTTGCAGAATCATGTTCACTGTAAGCGGAAGTACAATGATTCTGTGATACTTGCAACGCTCACAAAAGCTGCGAATATTCTGGGGAAAAAATTAGTATTACAACTACAATAAAAACAAAACCTAACACGGTTTTACTTTTGATAGGCGCTGTTCTATCCCTTTACGACATGAAGACTTTTCGGATATTTTAGGTATTACTCGTACGGATGGGGATAAAGCCCCATACATGGCGCTGTAATAAAGGGTGCGCTGATGATAATCCTAAAGCCCCCCGCATGAATTATATTATGGGAGTCGGTTAGATAGGAAATTGACTAAGAGCTTACCGTAATGAAATCGTTTCTATACTAAAAGTCGGTTCATCACCCGATTCATCAACATGCAGAATATGATACTTACCCGCCCATCCGAAGTCTTTGAGCGAGCGCTCTTTGAAAGTACCGTAATCGCAAGAAGCGCCGTAATGGTAGTGTCCCGAACAATACAGCTTGAGATTTGTTCGTGCAAAAAGGGAAAGGAGTTCGGCTCGCTCACGTGGGTTGGAAAGGCTGAAATACACAATACCATCGCCGTATAACGGATAATGAGTAAAAATGAATTTCGGTTTTGATGAACTCTGCAATTTCGCTTTTAAATCATAAAACTGCGGTCTACCTAATGTTCCGCTTGCAGTATCGACAAAATACCATCCTAACCGGTTTGTTTCAAAATAGTAAGAGCTTTTATGCGGATAGCAAGATTGCTGCCATAATTTCCAACCGGAATTATAGACATCATGGTTACCGACGACATGATACACCGGCATCGGGATGCCCCACGGAGACGGTAATCGATTTTCATTGGCAATACGCTGCTGGAAAGTTTTTGCTGTCTCGTATTCAACCGCAAACCCGTGATCAGACGTATCTCCGAGTATGATACAAAATAACATCGGTATTGTTTTGTGGGTTTCTCTATACTTTTTTAATGAAGTAAAAAAAACTTTGTCCCATGCAGGACCTTTTTTTTTTCCAAAATGAATATCCGTAAGTATAAGACAATCATATTTTAATGGCATCGAACTGCCGATAAACGGACATTCAGCATTGCTCAATGGCGTTACTTCTGTTGACCGTGAATCTACAGGATGTGGCCTCCAAAATGATTGATGAATACCTAAGTTGCAGCTTATACAGCTGAAAAACAGCAAGCATAAAAAAAGATATCTATTTCGCATTATAATTTCATTCCTATCACAGATTTTATGATAAAATTTTCCGGATATCCCGAAAAAGTAAATAGATCGGAATATCGTAGTATTCCTTCCAAGCCGAGATAAAAACCTTTAGGGAAGTGTTGTCCATCCGATCTATAATATAGATCAACACCAAGCGATGGGTTGGCAAATACCGGATAGCGGAATATTTCATAAGAGCTTATTCCTCCACCGATATACCATTCTTTTTTAATAATACCGGTAAAATGAAACGCCATGGTTATTGACGGTTGATCGATAACGATCGTCCGACTGCGCGGCACCGGAATGATTATCCATTGATGCATATAGCCCATTTGTGCAAAAAAAATAAAGGTATGAGGTCTTACCAGTGTATACTCAAAAGAGGCTAAGAGATCATGGATGGAACCGACATTATATAAATGGCTGAAGTGATATGCTGAGCCCAGTCCGATTGTATGGTGCAAGGTATTGAGCGGTGTGAACATTGCTTTGAGTAGGACATCGGTATTTGCAGAAGTGAATTGCATTCCTACCGAAATTTTTGCAAAACGAGAGAAATACTGTCCCAGTATATCAAAATAAAAAATATTCGGTTCAATCCCTTTTTTAATATTGAAAGAAGAAGCAGCGCTAATATCGAATCTTTCGTCGCATGACTTTCCACTCCCATAAAGAGACTGAGCATTATGAAATAGTAATAATAGAACAAGACAGATGAGTGCTATCTGAGAAAAATATTTGATCCGTACAAAGAGGCTGTCCAAAAATTTCAGTTTGCGGACAGTTGCTTTAACTTTAGATGCTGAGTTGTAATCAACAACCCCGATGCAGAGCGTTGCCGACAAACGGCGGGTATTAAACCCTCTGCACGAATAAAAGGTCTTAGAGTCAACTGCAATCGTCCTATAAGAGCAAACCGCTGCTCTGTGCCGAAGTATGTTGATTATTTTGCAATGTAAGGGATTGATTCTATACCGTTGAAATTCTGACATTCGGCTCAACATGAATGATATTATATCGGCAAAAGAGTAAACATACAAGCGTAATGATTTTAATATCTAGATCGATTATATCAGACTTTTTGTATATACCCTCATATCTGTTTGACAGTATACTATTCGCTGTATATAGTATTGAAACTCAGCCACATCGGAAGGCGGATGTTAATCAGGAGAAATTACGTGAAAAAGCTTTGTTTGTTTAGAATAATGGAAATAAGTTTCAGTATTGTGGTAATTATTTTTATCAGCAGTTGTGTGTCACGTTCTCCTCAACATGATGCTAAAGCTTTCGGCGCCATCGGAACGGAAGCGGATGCATATATATTTTTCCCCGTATCAGGAAACGAGTCCTTATTGCGGATTGTACTTACTCATTTTGTATCGAAGCAAACGGCTCTTCAGTATCTTAATAGGACATCGGCACTGTATATCGGTGTTAACTATGAGGTAACACCGTCGATAACTCTCGTATCTACCGGTTCCTATCCCGTCAGCTTAGGAGATCTGCTGTTTTCTAAGAAAGACGGCTGGGAAAAACACCGTGCAGCAGCGTTGAATAATCATACTTATTATACTTCCTCAGTTGCGGATATAGTGGTGCAGGAAAAAAACGCCTTTGCACTGTTCGGCGGTACTCAACGGAACACGGCAGCCTTTTTGCAACGGATAGCCGAACCTCATCAGCCGGTATTTTCGCCTCGGTTCCAGGCGCTGGGGGAATCCGGCAGTACGGATACAATCGGTTTATATACCCGTTCGGGGAATCGTGTCGCAGCCGCTCTACTAGGCTTAGAAGGTATCGAACTGCCGATAAGGTCTATAGAACTCTATCTTAAAAAAAACACGGATTCGGTCTATCGCTGCTTCGCCGTATTCGAAACAACCGATGTTCGTACAGCGCTTGTAGTCAAACTCCTACTTAGCCGTGTCATGGATGGAGATTTTTCCGTTCAGGACGCTTCTGTTTTTGTGGAAAATGCCGATATTACAGAAACGGAGCTCATTAAAATACTGGAACCTATCATTTTTAAAAGCTTATAGAGCACTTCTAGAAACTATACTTGAGTTTTAGAGGTGCCTTATAGCGTTGACGGAAGTCTCTTTGATATATTTTTGTAATTATGAGGTGTTTATGCCTACGTATGACTATATGTGCGATTCTTGCGGGACTGCTTTTGAGGTTCAACATAAAATGGCTGATAATCCCGTAATCGTGTGTCCTCGATGCGGACAATCCGCTCATCAAGTATTCTCTGCAGGATTCGGATTAAATTTTACCGGCAAAGGGTTTTATCAGACCGATACACAAAAAACAACTGCGCCTGCACATACTGAAAAAAACGATGTGCAAGCAACCCCTTCACAAACAAACGATAAGCCTACTCATTCATGCAGCGGAGGCTGCGGATGTTTAGGCAGCAGTTCGTGTTCAAGCTAAGTATATGAATAAACAACCGAAATTTTTTTGTGAAAATTGTAATGCCGAAGTACGCCGTGATGCGGTGGTGTGTCCTCATTGCGGTCGTTTTTTTGCCTCGGTACGATGTCCCGCCTGCGGATTTACCGGAACACATAAAGAGTTTAAAGACGGCTGTCCTTCATGCGGCTATGCATTTACTCCGAATACATGCGAGAATAAAAAAGGTAATACAAAAAAAAGAAAAAAAAAGAAATTTTGTATTATGCGATACGCGGAAAGTAAAGTCGATGCTCGAATCGATGCAGATCCGCTGCCTTTATGGATATACGGGTTAGTCATTTTGCTTTGTGCCGCTCTCGCTATAATTTTCTTTCTTCTTTAACGAAATTTGAATAAAATTTCGCATATTTTTTTTAGCCGACGGGTAAACGCATCAGGCAGAGTAGATAAAAAGCGCAGAATCATTGATGCTGTGAGACCATTTGGACTGCGAAGTGGTTCAACGCTGGTTGAATAGCTTCAATGATTCTGCGGGGGGTACTAAGAACGGCCAGATGCGGTTACTCTGGAAGATATGAAACTTTTGCTTGACTGTTAGCAATTTCGGTTCTATACTTATAGATAATATAAGTGAGGTAAAATGAGTACGGCTAAAGTTTTTAGTTCCATTTTGCCATAATAGTATTGTTTGCTGAAACTTATTGAGGAGGAGTTTTATGAGCAAAGAAACCTTAAACCCGTTGGCGAATGCACAGGCACAAGTAAAAAAAGCATGCGATGCTTTGGGTACGGATCCCGCGGTATATGAATTATTGAAGGAACCACAGCGGATGATCGAAATTTCCATTCCGGTAAAGATGGATAACGGTTCTATCAAAGTATTTAAGGGATATAGATCTGCGCATAATGATGCGGTCGGCCCCTACAAGGGCGGTATTCGCTTCCATCAGAATGTCAATGCTGATGAAGTAAAAGCTCTTTCTATTTGGATGAGTATTAAATGCCAAGTAACCGGTATTCCCTACGGCGGCGGAAAGGGCGGTATCACGGTCGATCCTTCAGAGCTTTCTCAGCGCGAACTTGAGCAGCTGTCTCGCGGTTGGGTACGCGGTTTGTATAAGTATTTGGGCGAAAAAGTAGACGTACCTGCTCCGGACGTCAATACCAACGGCCAGATCATGGCGTGGATGCAGGATGAATACAATAAGCTGACCGGCGAGCAGACCATCGGTGTATTTACCGGTAAGCCGCTTACCTACGGCGGTTCCAAGGGTAGAAACGAAGCGACCGGTTTCGGTGTTGCAGTTGTTATGCGTGAAGCTTGCAAAGCAATCGGTATGGATTTAAAGAAAGCAACCGTTGCCGTTCAGGGTTTCGGAAACGTCGGAAAGTTCACCGTTAAGAACATCATCAAGTTGGGCGGAAAAGTTGTTGCAGTTGCAGAATTCGACAAGAAAGAAGGCACCTATGCGACCTATAAAGAAAGCGGCTTTACTTTTGAAGAATTGGATGCTGCAAAGACAAAAGACGGCAGCTTGCTCCATGTACCCGGCGCAAAGAAAATTTCTCTCGATGACTTCTGGGCATTGAATGTCGATGTTATCAGCCCCTGCGCAATGGAAAACGCGATTAAAGAGCACGAAGCAAATCTGATCAAAGCAAAATTGATTTGTGAAGGTGCAAACGGCCCCATCACGTTGGAAGCGGACGAGATCCTTTACAAGAAAGGTATCCTTGTTACTCCCGATATTCTGACCAATGCCGGCGGCGTTACCGTTTCTTACTTTGAATGGGTACAGAACCTCTACGGCTACTATTGGACGGAAAAAGAAGTTGAAGAGAAAG
Organism: uncultured Treponema sp.; assembly: GCA_963514615.1. Classification (GTDB taxonomy): domain Bacteria; phylum Spirochaetota; class Spirochaetia; order Treponematales; family Treponemataceae; genus Treponema. Next base: position 276 of record CAUPUT010000067.1, on the reverse strand, counting down.
AAGAGCGCGCAATGGTCGACGCATTCAACCCGATTTGGGCATTGAAGCAAGAAAAGAACGTTTCGTTCCGCCAAGCAACCTACATGAAATCCATCAAGAGAATTGATGAAGCGATGAAGGTAAGAGGCTGGTATTAATCCTGAACTTCCTATCTGCCTGAAAATATATGAGAACCTCTAAAAACTTTCATTCTTAGAGGTTCCTATACGGTTAGATAAAAGGGTTTAATCTACAAGGCGTATCGGTAAGTATTCAAGACAATGCTAATCGATGCGC
>CAUPUT010000066.1:0-8132 GCA_963514615.1 uncultured Treponema sp. | reverse complement strand
CGTATCAGCTGGCGGGCGGTTTCAAGAATATTCACCGGCTCGCCCATATCCAGTAGGTATGACTGCCCGTTGATGCCCACTCCGCCCGTCTGTAGTACCAGCGAACAGGCTTCCGGTATGGTCATAAAAAAGCGCATCATATCGGGAGAGGTGACCGTTACGGGGCCTCCCTTTTTTACCTGTTCCACAAAGAGTGGAAATATCGAGCCGCGTGAACCGAGTACGTTCCCGAACCGGACAAACATATAGGCATAGTCAGCACTGCCGTATTTTTCTTTGACGCGCGCAGCGGCTTCAAGCACCATCTTCTCGTTGAGCATCTTCGAAACCCCGTAAATTGATACGGGATTAACCGCCTTATCCGTCGAGATAAGCACAAAGCGTTTAACGCCGTTTTCGATGCATGCGTCGAGCAGATTCTTGGTGCCGAACACGTTGTTTTCGATGACAGCGACAGGATTTGCTTCCATCAGCGGTACGTGCTTATAAGCCGCCGTATGGAAAACCGCATCGCAGCGGAGCTTCTCAATGATATACTGCATATAATCACGGTCTTTTAGCTCGCCCACGATGGGCACAATCGTCGCCTTGTCGCCGACCCCTTCTTCCTGTAAGAGGCGTAGCTCCTTATCGATCTGGTAGATTGAATTTTCCCCATGCCCGAATAAATAAAGCCGCTCGGCTCCGCCTGAAAGGAGTTGTCGCGCCAGTTCGCTGCCGATGGAGCCGCCTGCGCCGGTAATCAGTACCCGCTTTCCGCGAAGGTAGGCGAGGCTGTTCTTTAAGCTGATTTTTATCGGTGTGCGTCCGAGAAGGTCTTGCGGGTTTATCTCTCGTGCTTGCACGAGGTGTGCATTATCGTCCACAATCTGCGAAATGCCGGGCAGTAATTTGATGGTGGTAAATCCCGCCTCTTTTACAATCGCATAAATTTCTCGTAATCGCTCCGCTTTTATGCTCGGAATGGCAATCAACAGTTCGTCCCGCGCCTCTACTCTGATAAGACGGGCGACATCTTGAATCGGCCCGAGCACCGGTATCCCTTCAATCTTAGCGCCGATTTTCTGCGGATCGTCATCAAGAAATGCCGCAACGCGACCGAATATCCCCTTTCGCTTTATTTCATGGGCGATCATAGTACCTGCCAGCCCCGCTCCGATAATATATACGGTTGGCTGTACTTTATTATTTTGCGCTGTCATCTCTCCCCTCCAATCGATATGAATCGGCAGCTGCCGGCTCTATAACATCAAAAGCCAAATCTATGGGAAAGCTGTCGGTGTACATGTCGAGTAGTACCTTAGCCCGCTGCTTTCTTCTATCAACTTTGATAATTTTTCCTTCAAGTCCTTTGAGCGCTCCTTCGATAACGCATATCCGTGAATTTTCGTCGAAATAAACTTTAGACGGAACGGTAACTTCTCCGAACGAAAGAAAATGGCGCAAAAGGGAGAGGTCGTTATCGGCAAGCGGCAAGGGATTTTGATTATTCGGCAAAAAATGATAAAAATTCGGTGTCTTGCGGAGCTGCCAGCAAAGCGGAAGCGATAAGGCATCGATTTCTAAAAAGATATAGCCGGGAAATACCGGCGCATCAACTTTTTTCCGTATACCCTTCTTTTTGATATAAAGTACGCGGCGCGGAAAATAAGCTTGTATTTCATGATTTTCTTCGTTTAGTTTCCGTATTTTTTTTAACAGCTCCGGTTCCTTACCTGTTTTTACCTGCACTGCGTAGTAGTCCATAGAGATTTCAATATAGCATAAAAGAAAAAAAAACTCCACCGGTCGAGTCAGGGGAAACACATCAGGTTCATGGGGCTATGAAGCAAATATGATTGTGCAAGCGTATCGAAAATTGTATGATACGTCCAATTATACTTTTAGTGCACAGAACGCTCTCGGTTTGCGCTTGGTATGTAGGGATAATTGATATCAAACCGGAAATTATTTTATTTCAGCTTTGATAGAGTGCCAATGTTCAACAGATGTACATTCGTGTACACCTGCTGAACGTTGGTTTTGATGAATAGAATAATAGCACTCTTGACGTGTAGAACTGATTTCCGGTCTCTAATAGACACAAGCACTATAAAAATATGCAAATTAAAGCTAAAGGAAACCTCTCAAAGCTGAAGTTTTGAGAGGTTTTCACTCTATCAAAAAATCGATAATATTTTCGTGGATAATGCCGTCCCTGCTGAAATCAAAACGATCTAATGATAGTACGTATTTGGGGAAATTATCTTCAATTGTTTTATATACTCCGAATTCACGTTCTCGTGTTTGTTCATCGCTTAACATATAGGCAACTTGATAATAAAAGCGCTGATTATTCTTTTGTGCGATAAAATCTATTTCTTTGTCTTTTAGTTTTCCGATTTTTACTTCGTATCCTCTTGAGGCAAGTTCTACAAATACAATGTTTTCCAGTGTTCTTTCAATATCTTTTGTATTGGAAAATCCCTGTGCTTGCCGGAAGCCGTGATCGGTTACATAATATTTTTCGTCTACTTTCAGGATCTTTTTACCTGCCATATCATAGCGGGGGACTTTTTTAATGATAAATGCATTTTTGCAATATTCCAAATAATTTAAAACGGTATCGATCGAAACAGTTCTTTTCTCATTTTTAAAATAATTTTTGATGCTGTTTGCCGAAAAAGTATGCCCGATATTTTCAAGCACATACGATAAGATACGATTAAAAATATCGATATCTCGAATGTTATTGTATTGCAATACGTCTTTGACCAATACGGTGTTATACACATCGCTTAAATATTTAAAACAGGGTGCTTCATCCAAATTGAAGTACCGTAAAAAAGGCATTCCGCCAATCTGTACATATGTATCGAACAGCGCTTCTTTTGAAAGCTGCGTATCTTTAAACGCTTGTGTGAATTCGTCGAAGGTAAACGGATAAATTTCAAATGTCGTATATCGCCCCGAAAGCAGGGTTGCAAGGTCTCCCGAAATAAGTGTCGAATTTGAGCCGGTTATATAAATATCACAGTCTTTATCCACGCTGAGGCTGTTAATAACCTTTTCCCAGCCTGCCACCATTTGTATTTCGTCAAAGAAAAAATAGATTTTCGCTTTTATGTTTTGTATGCGCGGCTGTAAATACGCATGTAAAGCTTTTGCCGTTGTTATATCAAAAAACGCTGTCGATTCAAAATTGAGATAGAGTTTGTTTTCAGCGGGTATATTTTTTAGAATTTCGTCTTTTATCATCATTAAAAGCGTTGATTTTCCAACTCTTCTCATACCGGTTAATACTTTAATAACCGGCTTGTCTACAAATTGCGCAATCTGTTGTATGTATTTCGGTCTGATAATCTGATTCATGAAATTACCTCTATTAATTTCGATTATAATCGAAATATTCGCTATAATCAATAGAAGTTTCGATTATAATCGATGAAAATGATAATCTGTATATTGTTTCGATTATAGTCGAAATAAGATGTTTGGAATGTGAGTTAAACGTGGAATGATAAAGCTGCGCTTTCATCAGCTAATGAACGAAGGTACTGTCGGCTAATGAAGGCAAAAGTAATCGAAGGGGAACGGGGATGTCTCAAAAACTGAAGTCTTTGGACAGCTCCGTTCCTTGTATTTTAAAATAATTCGGTATAGATTTTAATCAGCCGGTCTCTGTCAAGGAATACAAAGTTGTTTGCCATCAGGCGCTGCTGATTGGCAATAACACTGTCGGCAAATTCCGCTGCATCGATGGAGCTCGTTGCAAAAAATTTAAAGGCAAGTCTTTCAGCAGTTCGGGAATCAACACCGCGTAGTCTCCGTACATTTCATCGTGTGCAAGGCCTTTTTTCGTACCGCGCGCATTCAGCGAGAGTACGGCGATATTGGTTACCTCCGATCCGGTGCCACAGGTAGTCGGTACAATAATCAGCTCTTTATTCTTTACGATTTCCTGCTTTCCGTCGTATAAGTCTAACACCGGCGAGGTATGCTTGAAAGAGAAAAACTTTGAAATGCCGATGACGGTACCGCCGCGATTGCGATAATACGCTTATAGCTGCCGTGTACATCTTTGTATATTGCTTCGGCCATATCGACGGAAGGCTCTCCCGCACCGTATTTTTCTTGAAAAAGCGTCGCGCAGGGCAGGTTCAATGCACCGAAAAACGGTTTATAGATATACTCGAATGTTTGGAATCAACAGCACTCATACCGCTGTTGAATGCAAATTTAGTTTTATAAGCACTTTATAATTTTTCAAAGAAGCGATTAATCCTATCTGCAGAAAATTGATTATGTGCTAAAGCATGATCTTTAATTGCTGCTTTATCTTCTTTCGATAAGATTACACCTTCTTGTTTTAATCCTGTTAATAGTGTTTCAATGTCCATAAAATGTAAATGACGACACATAAAAGGTATTGCCTTACATCTTATCGGCTCTTTCATAGCGGGAGTCATTGCCTCAAGTTCTTCATCAATGTACTGTTGAATATCGTCATGGTCGGCAAGGTACTGTCGTTTAGCAGCTGTAAATAGTTTTAATTTTGTATCGATTGGTGCATTGCATAAAATAATCGCAGTAAAAAGATTAATACCATCAAGCCGGATATCTAATGCTGAGCTCTGTGTTTTTTCCAATTCCTGCTGGAATCCTGTAAGGTCTGCTTTTTCTAAAATAAGTACTAATGGATTATTCATAAAGCTATCTTCCTGAAACAATATAATCTATCCGGTGTTAGTTATCAGTATATCATCAAATATGATGGATGGCAAATTATTTTTTAATTTATTCAAATTTTTAAAGATTCCGTATTAGTTGGAACTATCGTTTCAATTACAGAGATAGCAATGTTCTTTTTATCTCCGCTGATTACTACGTTTATTAAAGGAAAAAATATAAAAACCATGGCGGTATCGTTTTTTGTATCAGGACTGATCAATCAATTTTTACATCGGAACTACTGCGTTCCGACCCAGCCGGTAAAAGAAACTATTATTAAAGATATCATTTCCGGAATACAAACTGTTATTCAAAACATTGACAGTGTTCATCATTATGACATTGCTGATTAATATTCATGTTGCGGTAGCTTCATTTACGGCATACTTTGTATTTTCAGGTAACGCAGGTAGTATCTTTGTACCGGCGCAATACACATATTTTATTATGGCGGGAACAATTGGAAATATTATCGGACTAACGGTTGTTTCGCTTTCAGGGGACAAGATATTTAATCTACGATCGCTTGCGCCGCTTTTATTGATCATGATGTGCTGCCGCTTACTGCATTTTGTAAATAGCAGTATCTTCTATGCATGCAGTATAAACGGATGTATATTTATTATTACAGGTATTCTTAATTCCTTGCTTGTCGCGTATACAATGTGTGCGATTGATGAACAATATTTAGGGCTGTATTATTCAGCGTTTGGAAACTTAAATGCAGTGCTAAGTCCGGTTATTACCTATACGCTCGGCTATATACTTAGGGGTATTTCTCCCGCTACTGTATATACAAGTTCGGGACTTATCTTATTACTTCCTATCTTGTACATACGTATGCGGATGAAAAAATTTGATAAGAAGGAGGTGAAACTATGAACGATGAAAGATACGTTGTGCAAAAAGCAGAATCTACTGATGATGATTTTTCATTTGTAGATGTTATTGCCGTTGGCGAACCGCGCTGCGTTAGGTCTTGCTGCTTGATTGATACAAGACCCTCTTAAATGGAACTAAGATCTCCAAAATGAGCAATATGCTTTTATAGAGGTCTTAAGGTTTTGGAAGGTTTTTATTTACTTCATGGGTATCATTTAAATTTACTAAGATTTGACGATGCCCTGTTTTTAGCGCGAACTCTTTATGGGCAGACTACATTAAGTCCTTTAATAAGATATAATAATGTTTTCTTTATCGCAAATTACACTGAGGAAAACCTCTAAAAAACGAAGTTTTTAGAGGGGCTGTCTAAAAACTGAAAGCCTATCGGCTTTTTCTATAAGGAAATTATTCATTATATCCGCTAAAGCGGATTGCGAAACCGTTTTTGGACAGCTTCCTTAGATTTAGATGCGATGTTTAAAATTAAGTCATTACTGTATAAAGACTTAATTTTAAACTCGTCGGGGATGTTCCGAAAGTAACCAACTTTTGGGACATCCCCGGTTTTCCTATATCAATTTTTTATAAAGCAGGAACGCCCACGGCTCATCAGGATAATTTTGTGCAATATTTCGAATAAAATAGGGAGCTTTTTTATCATATACATTGAAATGTTGCTTTTTATAAAAATTTAATGCCCAGATCGACCGCGTTAAGGCAGATGTTAAGAGTACATTAATCCGCTTATATTTTAGTTTTATTTCACAGTCGTTAAGAAGATACGCTCCTATTCCTTGTCGTTGATATGGAGCAATAACATATAATGCCGATAAAACAGCATGATTTAATCTTATACGGTATGCATAAAAACCAATATAGTGCGAATCTTGTTTAAGAAAAAATACGGAATCATGGGCAAATATTTCATCAAATATTGATGCCGATTGTCCAACATAATCCGGTATATGTATTTTATGAGCGCTATTGAAAATGTTTAGAGCTCTATCTTTTTGAGTATTTTTCGCTTGCGTTATAAGAAACATATTAAACATTATATAACATAATAATAACAATGTAATTATCATTTGGGAAGTCATCTGGTACATAACATGGCCTAATAACAATCTCTTTAGCGAGCTTTTCTAATTCATCTAAAGAAACATTGATATCGAAAATGATGGGCGCAAGCTTTTAAGCAGGGGGAAACTTCCCCTGCTTAAAAGAGCATTTACTAATCTTTGCGATATCCTTTGCAAGCTTTTTCTTCATTGTAAGGTTACCTTGGCGAGAAATCATGAGGCGCTGTGCGGCAGATATCGACCGAATCGCCGCGTTAGGGCAGGCGATGGAAATGGATACGATATGGGACGGTAAAGATTTAATCGCGGAATTATCGCGTTTCATCGGTTGAGCCGGAGTTTTCGTCTTTTCCATCCTCTTGGAACATATCGACCATCGCGGTTAAGTATTCCTGTGCAAATACCATACTGCGTTCGTCGGCGAGCTCTTCGCTTGCGCTGCGCAGCTTTTGTAACAGACTGAAAACGATATAGGTCATCATTACCAATCCCGCCTTGGGATAGGCGTTAATATATTTTTTGAATTGACTGCGTGAAAGGATCAGGACGACGGTATCTTCGGCAGCGCGTACTGTTGCGGTGCTGAGTTCATCTTCCAGAAGCGCCGATTCGCCGACCGAAGCGTGATCTTTCAATGTTGCAACGTGTACCTGCTTATTCCATTTTCCCTGTTTTATGACGTCGAGGGAGCCGCTCATCAAGATATAAAAATTGGCATTTATCGTGCCTTCCGCAATCAGCACCTCACCTTCGTCAAATGCACAAAGCTGAGAAAACTGCGCGAGCGCTCCGAGCTCTTCTTCGGATATGCAAGATAAAAAAGACACAGCCGATAATTCATTCCGCAACAGCGGCAACGGGATTTCTACAATATTCATCTTCTCTACTCCATAGGGTAATCGTTCCATACTGTTTCTTTAACACCCCGCAGAATAGATAGGCTGTTCAACCAGAGTTTCGCCGCTTCACGGCTCAAATGGTTGCCCAACCTATCTATTCTGCGATTCTTGTTTATTCGTATGGATCGCTTACCCTTCTCATTTAAAATAAACGGTGCGAAATTTTATTCAAAATTTCGCACGACTGATTAGCGGTATGATTCGAAAAAGCTTTCTAGGGAAAAGCCGTTGATGACGGTGTTTTTACCGTAGTGGTGCAGGATGTTTGCCCTGCCTTCTTCCAGCTGTTCCGACCTAATGCCGAAGTTGATGGAACTGTCGGCTTCTACAAAGGCCGCGATGTGATCTGCCGCACGAATCAGTTTTCCGTCGATCCCGCAGAACTGAGGCGCCGCGTATGTCGTATTCAACTCTTCGCTTGTTACGCAGCAGATTTCTCCGTTCAATTTGATGCGGTTCTCAAATTCATCTTGAATAAAATACAACACCTCTTCTCGGTAACATTCGTCCATCAGCGGGAGCAATTCCTTCGCGACGATTTCATCTTCAATATGCTTAA
>CAUPUT010000065.1:0-8162 GCA_963514615.1 uncultured Treponema sp. | reverse complement strand
GCATTTTTAAAACACAGCACCAAGCCTTCATATATCTGAATACGTTCGGTTTTTCCTTCAATAATTTTGAAGTGCACCTTTACGGTATCGCCTACTCTAAAAGAAGGTTTTTCGACAATCTTTTGTTTTTCTTCAATCTTACGAATTAAATTCTCTGCCATTTGTTATCTCCTGTAAAATAAGTTCCGCTTCTTTTGTCCATTCAGGTGAACTGCGGATTGCCGTCAGTAAGTCGGGACGCATGGCAAGCGTCTTTCTAATCCGCTGTTCAAGCCGCCATTTACGAATGTGTTCGTGGTGACCGGACAGAAGCACTTCAGGAACAGCCCTGTCCCTGAATATCTGCGGCCGTGTGTACTGGGGGTATTCCAACAAACCGTCGGAAAAACTCTCTTCTTCAAGGGATTCGCGGGAAATAACGCCGTCGATCAAGCGGTACACCGCGTCTATTATTACGAGCGCAGCAAGTTCACCTGAGGACATAACGTAGTCGCCGAGTGAAATTTCTTCACAGGCGTATTCGTCGATGATCCGCTGATCAATTCCTTCGTAGCGGCCGCAGATAAACACGAGTTCTTTTTCTCGTGCAAGCTCTGCTGCACACGCTTGGGTGAAAGGCTCGCCGGAAGGGGTTACATAGATAACTCGTTTTTCGGCAGCATGCACGGAATCGAGCGCGAGCGAAAGCGGTTGCGGCAATAGGAGCATTCCCGCTCCGCCGCCGTAGGTTAGATCATCACAGGTTCGATGCTTGTCGTAAGCAAAGTCGCGGATATTCACCAGATTGTAGGTAATAAGCCCCCGTTCGACCGCCTTCGCCATGATCGACGATTCGAAAAAGGCGGCGGGGATTTCGGGGAACAAGGTCAGCACATTGAATCTCATTCGAGAATCCAGCGGTGCATAAGCTCAACCTGCTTTGCGGGTATGTTTATCTTCCCGATAAATTGGGATCGAAAGGGAACATACACGGTTCTGCCTGTTGCAGCCTCGGAGACTTCCAATAGAAAACCGCCTCCGCCTTCCACTACATCTGCAATTGTACCCACAGAATTTCCTTTGTACACAAGGACAGAATTACAAAGATCATTGATATAAAACTCGCCGCGTTCGAGCGGGCAAGCCATATCGCGAGGAACTAAAATATCCGCTCCGTGCAGCTTTTTTGCCGCCTCAGGCGAATCGACTCCTCGTAGTTTTAATAACGCATCCGCATTGCGGATAACGCACTCTTCAACCTGATAGGATGTTTCGGGACGCTGCTCTTCCGGTTCTTTGCATGAAAGCCGCAGCTTTATCTCTTTTAAGTCTAAAAAATGATCATATTCACCCGAAGAGCTTTCTATTTTAATGAAGCCTTCAAGGCCGAATGTACCCCGAACCCTACCGGTTATGAGCCAGTCCATTAATCGAGAATTTCCAGTAAATAACGGGTACCGCTCCGGCCTGCTGAAGCCATAAGCAAGGTTCGAATAGCTTGCGCAACCCTTCCGAATTTTCCGATTACCTTTCCTACATCACCGCTTGCAACACGCAGCTCCAACACAATGCCGCGGTCGGTTTCTTTTTCCGACACCGAAACCGCACTGGGATCATCGACAAGCGACTTTGCAATGTATTCGACTAAATCACGTTCCATGTTCGATAGCCGACCTTATAACGTGAATTGTTTTTTATTAAGTAAGTGACGAACAGTGTCGGTCGGCTGAGCTCCTTTATTAAGCCAACCGCGTACCTTATCGGCATCAAAGGCAATTTGCCGCTCCTCCGCTTCAATAGGATGATAAATACCGATCTCGTCGATTGTTTTACCGTCACGGGGTTCGCGGACATCCTGTACTACGATACGGTAATACGGGCGCTTTTTACTCCCGAATTTCTTGAGTCTGATTTTTACGCTCACGTTAATCCTCCCGGAAATTAATTGATTATAGTAGGAACTACTAAAAATAGCAGCTTTTAGGAATGTTCCTGCAAGAGGGAACCTCTAAAAGCTAATCGAGTTTTTAGAGATGCCCAAGAATAAAATACAGGCCATAATACATAAAAAAAACTGTTTGGTCAACTGTGCGAGATCGGTTTGTTGAGAACGACCTATTTGCCTGATGCGTTTACCCTGAACCGGTAGATGAGACTATTGACATAACGGAACTTTATCGATAGTATTTGTTTCTGTTCTTGAAACAAAACGGGCAATAGCGCAGTTGGTTAGCGTACAAGTCTGGGGGACTTGGGGTCGCCGGTTCAAATCCGGCTTGCCCGATATTTTCTTTCTCACCTTTGTTTTCATATTATTTCTCAAAAGTATTTCCGACAAGCGCAGATTAATGATGGCCGGGGTATTTAAAAAAGAGCCTGATGTGTTCACCTCAGTTCTTTGTGAATCTTCTATTGAATAAGCAAATTAAAATCGCTATACTATAAAAATGAAAGTGCTATTTCCTATCAATGATATATTCTCTCAAAATTGAACAACTATTCCGATACGGCTGAGGTTGATGTATTCAGATTTGAAATAAGCTCTATATTTTAAAGAAGGAAGAGATTATGAGCAAGGAATTTTTACCCTATGATGCGGTTCGTAATAACGGATTTCGTTTAGCGCGCCGAATCTGGGAAGACGGCTTTATTCCTGACGTGATATACGTTTCATTGCGGGGCGGTTCATCTTTAGGAAATGCCATCCATGAGTGGTTTAAGGTGGTGAATAAAGATGAGAAACCTATTTTGTACGCTGCGGTTGTCGCTCATTCTTATTCCGATGCTCAGCAGCAGTCAAAGATGATGATTGACGGATGGACATATTCACCCGAACACCTGCGGAGCGGTGATAAGATATTGTTGGTTGATGATATCTTTGATAGCGGTGCCACTATCAATTATCTTGTGTCGGCTTTCTTGGAAAAAGGTATTCCGCGCCGTGATGTAAAGATAGCTGTGCATGATTATAAAGTATTCCATAACAGGGAAAGCAGTGAGCCGATTCAACCGGATTACTGGTGTAGAAAGCATGATATCTATTCCGATAAAGACAGCTGTTGGATTCACTATATGAGTCATGAATTAGCCGGCTTAACTCATGAAGAGCTTGAGCATTACTACTATGCGCAATATCCTGAGTTGCGTGAAGTTTTTAAAGGTGTGTTATAAGAAATAATGTGGAAAAATAGTAAGCTGATAGTTTGTTTTTTTGTATATTTCCTTTTTTCTCTTTCGCTGTTTTCCACGGATGGTTTAGTTTTTTATGTAAATGCTGATGCAAAAAACCCTAGAGCGAACGGTTCGTTCGATGCTCCGTTCAATACGTTTGAGCAAGCAGTGGCTGCCGCTTATGAACATATAAACCGGCAAGTTCCGGTAAAAAGCGATGAACCTGCGTATGTTTCCATTTCCCTTCGCTCAAATGTATATGTTGAGGAAGCTGTATTTCTGACCGTTCCGATTAGCATAAACAGTGAAAATAATTCGACAATTACGTTTGGAGAAAATGCCGGTTTTGTTGTTGAACGTACTTCTCTCGATATAAAAGGATGTTTGATAAACCGTTCGGAGCGGTTTACGGAACCTCGCATTGTTCCGGTTTTGTATGGTTCGCACGCTGCTATTACGCTGAATGGAGTTTCGGTTACCGTAAAAGAGGGAGGCGATGCAGTGATACTGAGGAATAGCCGATTAACCTGCACCGACACGTCTTTTAGTTCCGAACAAAGTATGCAGGCCGTATTGATACGTGCCGAAAAAAGCTCTGTGTCTTCTCTCCGCAGCACTTTTACGGCATCCGGATTAATGGCTTTGTGCTTCGATTTTGTAAAAACAGATAGTACGTTGACCGATACGGTTTGTAATCTTGCGGCGCATTATACCGGAAGACTAGCCGAGTTTATCGATTCAACCGTACAAATACGGAAAGTACGGTGTTCGTATACATCTCCTGTGTTCGGAATGATGGATTCTGCTGTCCTCGCCGACAATGCTTCTAAAGTTGAAGAGCAGGGAGATTTTGAATTAACGGGATTTACGAAAGCTCTTGTCCGCAGATAGATTGTAATCAATTGTAATCAAGAGAATATAATGGAAATAAGTATCATGGAAAGAAATCGGGATGTTGTTTTGCGGTATTGATGAAGCAGGGAGAGGCGCGCTTGCAGGTCCTGTGTATGCTGCTGCTGTTATTTTACCCGATTCCTTTGATGTTTCGCTATTGGATGATTCAAAAAAACTATCGCCTAAACGACGGGAGATTGCACGGACGGCTATTCTGGAACGCGCGCTGTATTGGCAGATTGCATCAATGTCTCCCGAACAAATAGATAAAATCAATATTTTACAAGCAACACTCGCTGCAATGAAGAATGCTTTTGAGTCTCTATTTGCACAGTATAAGTGCAATACTACACATACGGCTGCCGATAATAAAGAGAATTTGACGGTTATTGTTGACGGTAATCAACTGCCTGATATTTGCGGTAATTTTAAATTGATTGCAGAACCTAAAGCCGATGGACGATATCCGTGTGTGATGGCTGCTTCTATTCTGGCGAAGACCGAACGGGATCATTGCATGATGGAATATCATAAAACATATCCGTTGTACCGTTATGATTTGCACAAAGGCTATGGAACAAAACTTCACCGTTCTCTTATCGGATTATACGGCGCTTCTCCTATCCAACGATACAGCTTTTGTATTAAAGGCATTCCTGTTGCGCTGCCTGCTCGTTGAGAGATATGGCAAATTACATCTAAGGAAAAACTCTAAAAGCTGAAATTTTTAAAGGCTCTCAGCAGATATATTTGCAGTTTAAACCGTGATGCGGATCTTCGCTGTTACTTTGCCCCGTCGGAAGATGTATTGGTCGGCTTTGCTTCTTCCGGCGGTTTTTGCAGGTTTTTTTGAAGTCTGCTTTGAAGAGACGGAAGTTTCGGTCTTTGATACCGGACAATATAAAATACGAGATTTAGGTATAGCATGAGGAGTATCGTAACGATAATCACTTCGGGAGAAATAACCACATTCTTTATCAAGGTAAAAAGTTGTGAGAAGCTCATATTAAAGGCATCGGCAAAATAACGGATAACTTAATAATATGTCATGGAGGTATTATATTTATGAGAAGAATGGATAGGGCAGTAACGGATAACGAACACATAAAGTCGATTATCGAACAGGCAAAGGTTGTGCATATCGGTATGATCGATAATGACCGTCCGTATGTTGTGCCGATGCAGTATGGGTTCGTATTTGACGATGGTAAGCTGACGTTATATGTGCATTGTGCGAAAGAGGGACGGAAACTCGATATTCTTAAAAAGAATCCATGCGTTTTTATTGAGCTGGAAACGAATGTTGCAATTATTTCCGGCGGGGACGTTCCGTGTAAATACGGTTCGGAATATGCGAGTGTGATGGGAGACGGAATAGCGAGTATTGTTGAAGATATTTCCGAGAAGATATTCGGTTTGCAGCTTATGATGAAAACACAAAGCGGTAGGGATTTTGAAATAAGCGAACAGATGACGAAAGCGGTTACCGTATTACGTATCGATGTTCCGTGTATAACAGCAAAAAGCAGGCAAACACATCAACCAAGTTCCCATCATAGAGAGTAGAGAGTGGCGGTTCCACATAGCTGCAGAATAAGCAAGGCTGATGCTTTTTGAACAGCATTTTTCCGTAAGCCTTTTGAAAATAGCCTGTCCAGAAGTGTACATCCGTGTACACTTCTGGACGCGAGTTTTTGCGGAGCAAAAACGTCGCCGTTGTGTGAAACTACGGACATCCCTGTCCGTTCTGAAACTACAAGGCGCCTAGCAAATTCCAACCGCAGGCGTATCTTTGATACGTTGAGGATTTTCAGTAGCGGCAGGGATGCCGCTGGTTATATCAGAAGCGATGTTTCAGCGATGCTGAAACTCGCTGCCAATTCGCCCAAGGATGGGCGGGGGATAAGTCAGAAACAAGTTTTGTTCCAAAACTTGTCCTCTACCGATGTATATGGACGTACATCGGTAGAGAGGTACAAGGATGTACACTTTTGGCAAGGCAACGCAGTAGATATGCCGTATATTTCAAAAGGGAGGTACAGTATTCACATAAGTAATCGCTGCCGCCAGCGCATCGGCAGCATGGTCGGGTTTCGGTATCGCTTTAAGGCCGAGCAGTAACTGTACCGTGAGCTGTACCTGCTGCTTTTCCGCCTGCGCGATGCCGGTAACTGCTTTTTTAATAGCATTCGGCGCGTATTGAAAGACGGGAATGCCTGACTGCGCTAAGGCAAGCAGGGTTACGCCGCGTGCTTCCGAAACACTCAAAGCGCTCGTTACGTTTTTTGCGAAATAGAGCGTTTCGATACCGGCGGCGGCAGGTTGGTATGTGCGGATAAGCTCCGTGAGCCGGTCAAAGACAATGAGCAGCCGGTTTCCCTGTACTTGCCCCGCCTCCGTTTGAATAACACCGTAATCGATACAGCGCATCCTGCTGCCGGATACAGCAATGATGCCGTAGCCGGTATGGGCAAGTCCGGGGTCGAGCCCCATGATAATCCGTCCTGCGGCTGTCCGCTTTTCTGTCATCTGCTCTGTCTTCCTATCATCTTAACATTTGTTTACCCTGCATTGCAGAGCAATGGCGGGTTGAAGCAGGCATTAGGTTTCCTAACTTTTCCAGTTTTCCAATTTTAAATATGGGATTTTTTCAAAGTGCTTCACATTGTTTGTTACCAGTGTTAAATCATTGTAAATTGCTGTTGCTGCAATCAATAAATCCATATCTTCAATTCGTATTCCATTGTTAAACATTTTTGCTTTTATATCGGCAAAAACTTCCATCACACCTTCGTTTAAGTCTTCAATCGGATAAAGTTCACGGATATGCCTTACTTTAATCATGTTTTGCTGTTCGTTTTGAGAACGCTTTGCTCCAAAAATCAGCTCTGCATAAGTGATCATTGAAATTGAAATGGGGATGTTCTTGTTCTCTTCAAATTTTATCAGAACCGACTTATCTTTACGAAGAGCAAAAATTATTATATCCGTATCAATTAAATATGCCATCTAATGCCTCAAATCTTGTAGAATTTACGCGCGAACTATAAATATCATCGATTATTGCTTCTGTAGTTCGGCTATCTTCCCAAGAACCTGCAAGTTTTAAGAATTCTTCCGTGGCATTTTTTTGTTTTATGGGAATTGAAGTAAAATAATCCTGTAAAATTGTAATAACTTGTTGACTGATTGAGCGGTTATCCAATTTCGCAACAAATTTTAGCCTATCATATAATCGATCATCTATATCGCGGACTTGTAACATTGCCATATTGAACCTCCACTCATACTATATAATGGAATACATGAAAAATCAATCAGATTTCATTATTTTACCCCTTAGCCCTCTTACAGCGCCTGTGTCCGCTCTTTTAAGAATGAGCGGTGAGCCTCATCCAAATGAGGTTCCAAAGCAGCGCGAACCGTTTGGTTATAATCGTTTAGCCACTTGAGTTCTTCGGGGAGCAACAGCTCCTTCATTATCGGCCGTGTGTCGATCGGGCAGAGCGTCAGCGTTTCAAACTTCAAGAAGGTGCCGTACTCAGTCGTTTTCCATTCCTTTGTCAGCGTAAGGCTTTCGATGCGGATACCGTGACTTCCGGCACAGTAAAAGCCGGGCTCATTGGAGGTAATCATGCCCGCCTTCATCGGAGCGTCACTATAGCGGAGCCCGATATTCTGCGGACCTTCGTGAACGGACAGCACATATCCGACGCCGTGTCCGGTACCGTGCTTATAGTCCTTGCCGTATTTCCGGAGCGGATTGCGGGCAAGAATATCAAGCTTATAGCCGGTCGTGTTTTCGGGAAATCGGGCTAAGGCGAGCTGGATATGCCCTTTGAGTACCAGCGTATAATCTTCTTTTTCTTCCGCGGTGAGCGAGCCGAGCGGGATGGTACGGGTAATATCCGTTGTTCCGTCTTTGTATTGTCCGCCCGAGTCGAGCAGTAAAAAGCCTTTAGGCTGCAAGGTTGCTGCGGTTTCTTTTTTAGGCCCGTAGTGGATAATCGCGGCGTTTGCTCCGTACCCTGCAATCGTGGTAAAGCTCGCCTCTATGAAGTCTGGCTGTTCGGCACGGAAGCGCAGCAGCTGTTCGGAAACGTCCCATTCGGTAACGC
>CAUPUT010000064.1:0-8185 GCA_963514615.1 uncultured Treponema sp. | reverse complement strand
GTCGGACAAACGATAAAACGCGCCTCCGATGCAAAGCAGCGTTATAAATAAAGAGAGCATCTTTAAAAACCTAACCGGTTTTTTGAGAGTTTTAAGAGGAGGAAAATAATGTCAAAGAGTTTAAAAATTGCTGCGTTTTTATGCGCGGTAATGATGGTACTTGCAAGCTGCGGCGGCAAGACCGAACAAAAGCAAGCTGCACAAAGCGGCGGGGAGAAGGAAGCAAATAAAGAATTAAAATTGTTGTTTCCGCAAATGATCGAACGGGAAGGGGAAACACTTGCCGGCGGCACTCTGGTCTGCGGTCTTGTCTACGATACACCGTGGAAGGGGATATTCAATACGTTCTTATATGAAGATAATCCGACGTATGAGGCAATGCTGCCGATGTTGGCCAACTTTATGGTTGAAGGGCCGAATCATGAAATTACGAACAACGGATATTGCGGAATGTCCTATGACCGCGAAAAGAAAACAGCTACCTATCATATTAATCCGGAGCTCACATGGTCGGACGGTGTACCGGTAACTGCTGAGGATATTATTTTCTGCTATGAGTGTATCGGACATCCCGACTATACCGGTGTTCGTTATGATAGCCGCTATGCGAATGTTGTCGGGATGGTTGACTACCATGAAGGCAAGGCTAAAAATATTTCCGGTGTTAAAAAGATAGACGATAAAACGGTAGAAATTACCTTTATAGAGTATGAACCCAGTATTTTATGGGGATCCGGCATTACCTATAATGCGGAACCGTATCATTATCTTAAAGATATTCCATTAACGGAAATGGCTTCTCACGACCGCGTACGGAAAACACCGCTTTCCTGCGGTCCCTTTGTGATCAATTCTATGGTCGAGGGTGATATTATCGAATATGTACCCAATCCCTATTGGTACGGCAGAAAAATCGCAGTTGATAAGTTGATTATGAAACGGATTGCACCGACATCTCTTGCCGCAGCTTTGAAGGCCGGTGAGGTGGATATTGTCGATTATTTTAGAGCCGATTTATATGATCAATTTGTTGTGCTTGATGACGAAGGAAGAACGGTATTTGACGAAAACGGAAAACCGAAATTGAAAGTTGATAATCTTGATTTCATCTGTAATGTAGAGGGCACCTATGGGTATTTAGGCTTTAAGTTCGGCGTATGGAATAAAGAAAAAGGCGAATGTGAAATGTTCCCCGACGGCGGCAAATTTAAGGATAAGGCGTTGCGTCAGGCACTCGGTTATGCGATGGATAATGATGGGATAAACGATATCTATTACCATGGCTTACGGTTTACCGCTAACTCCTTTATTACGCCGTATCACCCCGGATTTTACGATATAAACCGGAAAGGATATTCCTATAATCCCGAAAAAGCGAAACAGTTGCTGGACGAAGCAGGCTATAAGGATGTTGACGGAGACGGATACCGCGAAACGCCGGACGGAAAACCGCTTAAGATCAATTTCTTGTATATGAGCGGCAGCGATGTAGCAGCACCGATTGCAAATTACTATATCCAAAACTGGAAAGACGTTGGATTAAACGTTGCGTTGAACGATGGTCGGCTGATCGAATTCAATGCCTTTTATGATAGACTGAGAAACGACGATCCCGCTGTGGAAATGTATATGGCTGCATGGGGGGTAGGTTCAAATCCCCGACCCAACGGTCTTTACGGCAGAGAGGCTCAATTTAACCGACTCCGCTGGGTTAATGAGAAAAATGATGAACTGCTCGCTAAGATTTCTTCGGAAGATTCCTTTGACGCAGCATTCCGCGCTCAAGCCTATAAGGAATGGGACGAAAATATACTGGAAGAAGCCGCAGCAGTTCCGACCGCATATCGCATAAGACTTTGTGCTGTTAACAAGCGGGTTAAGAATTGGGATATACGGTTCGTTAAGGACTGGGACTGGTGCGATGCGGCGCTTGTTAGCGACAAACCTGCCGTCAATATGATGAAATAACGGCAGCTTAGTAAAAATAATAGAATGGAGTAACACTGGCCGGTCGGGTAAAGACAGGTCAGTGTTATTCTTTATTTAGGGTAAAAATAATGGGCGTCAAGACCGACTCGCGTTAAGCGGAATGTTCGGTTGTATCGGCGCCTCAATTAAATGTAACTAACATAAAAGTGAATTAAAATGGTTATGAGGTTGTAGCGTATGGTACGAAAACAACAGGAATTTTGGGTAAAATTAGTCTTTTTCACCGGTATTAGTTTGATTTTTGCATTTTTTATGTTGGCGTTGAGTCCCCGTTTTTCATTTTTGGGGCGTTTGATTTCTGCAAAAGATCTTACATTGATGGTAACTCAATACCGGGTGCTTCCGAATTTCGGTTTTTTTACTCGTTTCGGTTTTGCCTTTGCAATATTTGCTATTGCTTCCATTATGGTTTCGATGGGAACTTCTTTTTTATCTTATAGGGTACGGGAAGGTATTTATAAGGAGACGGAAACAGCCCTTTTTGACTCCTTTATCAACAAACTGCGCTTTTGCTATACGCGAGAAAATCTCATCGAAGCTATTCAGCAGGATTTGGAATATAAAGCTGATTGTTCCGTGTTGTTTACGAATACCGATACCGATTTAGTTATATACAATAGTACATCGACTTATGTTTCAGACCCCGACATATATGCAAAGTTAGCGCATCGGTTTTCGGTCGAATGGCTTGAACATTGGGGAGAAGGTCTTTATTTATTGGATTCCGATATGCAGATGACCACCGACAAAAAAAAAGCGCGGGGGTTGGTTATTGCATACAGTTCCGCACGATTTTTTATTATCTGCCGCTATATCCGTGCCGTTGAACCTGAAATATTTTTACAGTTTTTTACGGAGTTTAAAAACTATTTCGGACGTGAAAAAACACTGTCGCAGCTTCTTTATTATTCGGAACTCGCACAGGAATGGCAGATGGTTGCCAATACTCAACATGCATTCCTGCCTCAAAAAATACCTGCGCTTGATAAACTGGAAATAGGCGTTTATTTCCGTCCCTTAGTGAACGTGTCGGGCGATTATTACGATATTGTTCCCATTGACGAAGATAAAACGCTTATTATTACGGGTGATGTTTCCGGAAAAGGACTTGCTGCGGCGCTTGTTATGGGCGTCGTTGTAAACACAATCCGGATTATGGATAATAAAGAAGATCTTGCCGGTTTGATATTTGCGGTAGACAGCGCTATTAAACGCATGAATCTGCTTGATAAATATACTGTTGTGTTTTTAGGATTGATTGACACAAAGGCGATGAAGATACGCTATGTAAATGCTTCGCTGGAGGCGCCGATGATCTTTACCAAAGCAGCGGAAGGGTATAAAGTCAAGCAGCTCGATTCGAATTGTTCCGTTATCGGGATTATTGATATCGATTCGGTAACGGTTGCCGAAAAACCTTTGTATCGTAACGATTTGCTTGTTATTACAACGGACGGTATTCCCGAAATAACCAATGAGGAAGGCGTAGAACTCGGTAACAACGAAGTATATGTTGACTCGCTCAAGTCGTTCGCTTCGTCGGATGCGCCGGAAATTGTCGAAAAAATAGCTGACTTGGGGCTTAACTACAGCGCAGCGAAAGCTTTCCGTGATGATACTACTATTTTAGCGGTCAAATTAAAGGATTAATATATGGGTTTAATTTTCTTTACGTACTTTTGTACTACTTTACTCTTTGTAAACTCATTGTATCTTTCGTTTCATCAATCGAACCGCATTAATGTTTTGCTAAATAAGATTACCGTGCCAGCTACTCTTATTGCGCTTTGTATTGCCGTTTCCGTTCATCTGGCTTTTTATGAACAAACCGATATACAACGTATCGTATCGACATGTGCTTTATTCTTTATGCTGCTTGCTTCTTACCATATCCTTGATATGGTTTTTGTTATTGCAGAAGTCAAAGCTTATAAAGTGTTGCAAAAGCTTAATGCCGTATTCCATATTATGGGTATCGGACTGATTATATTTTATGTAGGCAGATTCCAATGGAATGCGCTCAGAGGGTTTTACTTTTTGCAGCGCGATATACTTCCGGGCATGAGCGGTATTCGGTTTTTTATGTACCTGTACATATTCCTTGTTCCTGTGCTTTCAATTACGATCTGCTTTGTAAGAATGTTTTTTGTTAAAAGCAATATTCATCGGCAGCAGCTCTTTTTGCATGGGTTTGCAATCGCTATCGGTCTTGCAATATGGATCGCTGAAAATCATTATTTTCTAGTGTTTTCCTGGGCGTTTGCGTTCATACCGTTCGGTTATGCTGCAATGTTGGCATTGGATAATTCCATATTTTCGCTTACGCGTGTCTTTGATATTAAACAAATCATATTCGGCCTTATCCGATTTATCGTTTTTACCGTTCTATTTGCCGGGGCAGCAGGTTTTACAACATCGATGATTATGCAAGTTACCCATTCTGTCGGTATTTGGATGGCGCTTATTACGCTTTCGTGCGTTATCATTTTCTTCATACGAAACTTTGTCGCCGGTAAGCTGGAGTATGTTTTCGGAAAAACAGCGGATTATGAAGCTGTGCTGGATGCCGAGCTGCAAAAGCTCGATTTTGGGAAAGGTCATGATGCTGTTTTGGGTGCTTTTCCTAAAATAATGAAGCAGCATATCACCTGTAAGGGGCTTGATATTCTTGTCAGCGATGAGAATATGAATTTGCAAACGGTGTATTCCGACTTTGAACATCATAATACGTTGAGCGCAAACCTTGCCTGTTTTGAATATCTGCTGAACCAAAATAATATTGTCATTACAAAGACAGAGCTCATCGCTAATTATCTCTATGAGTCTATCAGGGAAGAATTGCTCGATATATTTGAAACAACACAAACCGAAATTCTTATCAGTATGAGGGAAGGCCAAAAACTCATCGGTTGTATCCTTTTGGCTCCTAAAACTCATAGTGCGGAATATACTCCTTATGATATACGCGTGTTGTCCAATATGTATTCATATTTCTTTTTGATTATCTACTATCTTAGAAATATTTCCAAGCAGGATATTACCGCGACGATTGACCGCGAGGTGGAAATGTCCGATCAAATCATCGGATCCATTCAAAACTATAAGGATAAGCTTGCGGCTCATCATTTTTCGATGGACTCCATTGCATATTCTGCGCATCAGCTCGGCGGCGATTTTATCGACTATATTACGTTGAACGAAAAACGGGCAATGTTTCTTATCGGTGATGTTTCCGGTAAGGGGTTAAGTGCGAGTATGTCGATGGTCATTTTAAAGTCGATTATTCATACCTATTTGCAAACCATTTCCGATTTTAAAGAACTGGTAACAAAGGTTAACCGCTTTATAAAAGATAATCTGCCGCGCGGAACCTTCTTTGCAGGACTTTTCGGTATTATCGATTTTCCGACCAATACGATTTATTATTTGAATTGCGGTATCCCGCTGATGTCGATGTATATCAGTTCGTATAAGAATGCAATCGAAATTCAAGGTGAGGGCAAGGTACTTGGTTTTGTAAAGAATATTGCGCCTTTCTTAAAGGTGCG
The DNA here is from genome assembly GCA_963514615.1 of uncultured Treponema sp. GTDB lineage: Bacteria > Spirochaetota > Spirochaetia > Treponematales > Treponemataceae > Treponema. Next base: position 2,648 of record CAUPUT010000064.1, on the reverse strand, counting down.
GAAAATTACTATGCATAAGGGCGATGTAATTGTCTTTACGACTGACGGTTTGCTGGAAGCGACAAACCTGAAAGGGGATCGATTCGGCAGCGATCGTGTCGATCGTCTCTTGCAGGAAAACAGCAGTGCAGCGGCTCCTCAAATTGCCCGTACTATCTACAATAATCTTTTGGATTTTATTTTGCGTAAAATCGATGATGACGTTACCATATTGGTGTTGAAGTATAACGAATAATTATTAATAAGGGATAAAGGAGTATAACAATGGATAACTTAACGATTACGGAAAAAACAAATGACAACTTTGTGTTGTTAACGGTATCGGGTTCAATAAATTCCTATACTTATCATGAATTTGAAACGAAGATTTACAATCTTATTAAAGAGCATTCAATTGTGCTCGATGTAGCTCGTGTTACTAACCTATCTTCGTCAGGGTTGGGTATTTTGATGGCTGCTTCCGAAGATGGGGCGGATGCCGGTCATAAAATTTATATCCTCAATCCTTCGGAGGTCGTAAAGCTTGCGATCGCATCGACCGGTTTTTCGGAAGTTTTTCCTATTATTCATTCGCTTGATGAAGTAAAATAGACTGACACGGTATAACTGCGTGAACTGCTTACAGGTAGAAGCCGATTTAAAAAATATCGGCTTTATTGAAGAATTTATTTCTACCTCTAAAGAAATTCCTGCAGATAAACGTGCGGCAGCACTTATTATCGCAACAGAAGTGTTTGATAATATTGCCGAACATGCCGTTTTTGCCGAAAAAAAAGAACTGCACTTAAGTGTATCGAAGATTTTTTTTCCGCGTCTCTGTTTTTCGTATAGCAGTGCGAATTTTGATAAATTTTTGCGTGCGCTTAAGGATGCAACACCTTATTTTGATTTGAAAACAAGGCGATATCGCGGGTTTGGTTTAATAATGACAAAAAATCTTGCCCGTAAAGTATGCTATCGGCAGGAGCCGTTCCGTTCCTGTATTATCGTTTATTTATAGTTAAGCCGATTAAAAGAGGCGACAGTATGAAAAAAGTGCTTTGTATAATGATGTGTGTATTATCGTGTTTTTGTCTAACGGCCGCTGATACGAATATGGAAATGCAGCTTCATAATTTTGTTTATCCTTCTTCTATTCCGGCAGAGATACGACGCCATATCGATAACGATACGGATTCTTTTTTGGCTGATTTAAAACGCGTTTTAGCTGCGGAAAAAGAGAACTTACTTGTATTGGTTGATAAGCGGCATCTATTACCCGACGGATATACGCCGCAAAACCTTGTAATGCTGGATACCGGCCGCGCCTATATGATTAACCGCAAGGATTTATCCCTGACAAAAACGGCGGAACAAGCCTTGCAGAAAATGGCGTTTGCGGCGAAACAAGATGGTGTTACCCTGCTTGTCAGTTCTTCGTACCGTTCATACACATATCAGAAAAATTTGTTTGACCGCTATGTACGGGAGTCCGGCGAAAAAGAAGCAGAACGGTTTTCCGCCCGTGCGGGAACAAGCCAACACCAACTCGGTACGGTGGTCGATTTCGGTTCCATCTCCGATGAGTTTGCCCAAACACGTGCCGGTAAGTGGGTGTTGCATAACGCTTCAAAGTACGGTTGGTCACTTTCTTTTCCGAAAGGATACGAAGCGGTAACCGGCTATGTATGGGAGTCGTGGCATTACCGGTATATCGGTATGGAAGCCTGCGCTTTTCAGCAAAAATGGTTCGGCGATATTCAGCAGTACATGCTCGAATTTATCGATGCGTGGAAAAAACAAACGAAATAAGAGGATTCCTCTAAAAGCGATTGTGTATTGGGGACAGTATTGAATAACTCTATGGAGTGTAAAATAAAAGCCGCACAAATAGCTCAGGCTTTTATTTACTCAAGTTTGCTCAAGTGCAAACTTGTATATCATTTGCACGTTCTCACTTCGTTGCGAACGTGCGTAAAAAGTCAATCGAAAGTTGATCCTTTCTTCTTGACTTTTTATGGGAGGAAAAATGAAAAAATATATTATAGTAGGCGGCGTTGCCGGAGGCTCAGGAGTTGCAGCGCGGTTACGCAGATTGGATGAAACGGCGGAGATTACCGTCTTTGAGCGGGGGCAGCATATCAGCTTTGCGAATTGCGGGCTTCCGTATTATGCCGGCGGCATTATTGAAAACCGCGATGCGCTTTTTGTGATGACGCCCGAAAAATTTAAGGCCTCGCTGAATGTTACTGCAAAGGTACGGCATGAGGTAACGGCGATTAATCCCGCTTCCAAAACGGTAACGGTCAAAAATTTGGATACCGGGGCGGAAGGTACCGAAAGCTATGATACACTGATTCTAAGCCCGGGCGCATCCCCCATTAAACCGCCGATTCCGGGAATTAATGATGAAGCAATTTACACATTGCGGTCGGTGAGTGACATTGATGCGATTAAGCAGAAAATAGATAACCCTGCAACAAAACGGGTCGCCGTAATCGGCGGAGGTTTTATCGGTTTGGAAATGGCTGAGAACCTCCACCATCGCGGTATGGAAGTTTCCATTATCGAAGCGGTTGATCAGGTGATGAATGTTATCGATTACGATATGGCAGCAATCGTGCAGGCGAACATTCGCAGCAAGGGTGTCGGTTTATACCTGAAAGATG
>CAUPUT010000063.1:0-8242 GCA_963514615.1 uncultured Treponema sp. | reverse complement strand
CTTGAATATGCGGTAAAATACTGCCTCAGAAAAGGCGGATTGGATATACGGCTTACCGGTTCAAATAAAGCAAAAGAAGTTCCCAAACGTCGCTCGCGCGGACCCGTACGGCAAAATACTCCTGCAAAACAGGGAGCTCGAGCAGCAGAAAAGCGCGGTTCCAAGTCCGCTGCTTCGACTACTAAACCTGTTCGATAACAGCGTTGTCGAACAGGTTTACTGAAGCAAAGCGGTAGTCAGCCACGGAATATAGGTAACCAGTAGTAAAATGATGCTTTGAACACCCAGAAAGGGGAGAATATTCTTTACTATTTTGATAACAGGTTTATTGAACGCATAGCTCGCGATGAACAAATCCATTCCAATCGGCGGCGTTAAAAAACCGAGCGCAAGGTTCATCAAAAAAATAACACTGGTATGTATGGGGTGGATGCCGAAGGATTCGGCGATCGGCATAACAAGCGGCGACACAACCAAAATAGCGGAATATAAATCCATAATGCAGCCCACAAAAATCAACAACACATTCAGCAACAACAAAAATACGTATTTTGAGTGTATATACGTCTGCACAATATCCGTCAACAAAGTCGGCACATTCGCATCGATTAAATAATAGGCTAATCCCTTTGCTGCACCGATGATAATAAGAACACCGCCGGCAATCGGAATACTTTTTAATATATAAGCGGCAGCGGCTTTCCATGAAAAGTCTCGCCGAATGCCGACTTCCAATACGCAGGTATAAAGGACGGTAAAAGCAGCCGTTTGAAGAAGTGAAAAAAGACCGGAAAAATAGAGAAAGATAATAAAAACCGGCAATAACAATTCAAAAAAGCTGTCGAAAAATGCCTTCTTCAATGTATTCCATGAAAACGGTATCCGTATTTTTGAACGATCCCGAATTACCCCGATAATGATCATTGACAACGTAAGCAATATCCCAGGGAAGATTGCTCCTTTAAATACATCGAAGATATCAATCGTCATAATATTGGTTACGCCGAAAATAATAATTGCCATACTCGGCGGGAAAAGGATACCGAGAGATCCGGATGCGGTAATCAGCGATTCGGCGTCATCTTTCGAGTAATCGTTACCAATTAGAATAAGACTGATAAGCGGACCGAGCGCTAAAATAGTTACACCGGAAGCACCGGTAAAAGTGGTAAAAAATGTAAGCACAAGTACGGAAGCGATAACCACGCCCCCTCTTATCCATCCGACGCTGGCGCGAACAAGTTCCATTAGCCGCTTGCCGGCGCTTCCCTCTGCGAGCAGACATCCTGCAATGGTAAAGAGCGGAATCGCCGCGATACTTGTATCCGTTAAAATATGATACATTTCCAGCGGAATCACATCGACATATCCACCGCCTTGGCTAAATGCCGTATACGTAATTCCAAGCAATACGACAAAAAGCGGTAAACCGAAAAGAGCTGCAACAATCAATACAAGTATAAGAGGTACCATTAACGGGGCGCTGAAAGATTGCCAAAGAGAGGCGCTCACTGTAAGAAACGGACTATCTCTCCCTAAGAGCGTATAAAGAATAACGGCAATCGAGCCGCAGCTAATAAACAAACCGACAAGAAGCCCTACCAAAGAGGATACAAGCGTATTGTTCTTCTTGAAACACAAAAAGAGCTGCGCAAAAAACATCAGCGGGAGCGCACAAAAAACAAATCGTACCGGTATTCCCCATAAGAGATCGGTAGACTCTATTACTACTAAGATATTGGGAAAGCAGGCAAAAAAAACCGCCGTAAGAACAGCTGTTGTTATGCCATTGTTAACTTGCGTTACGGCACTTTTCAATTTAGCGGATAGTTTAAGATTAAAAACTTCGATACCTAACTGCTTGTTATCGGCACTGGTAACCATTCCTGCAAAACATGCAAAAATAAAAACGATGTGGATAATCAGCCGTTCTCCATCCAATACCGGAATACCGCCTATTTCACTGATGAGAAAAAACACCATCGGCAGTACGATCAATACACCAACCAGAAAAAGTATAAATATGTTGACAGTCTTTCTCATGTTGTTATCGCACGGTTATTTACGCATTGGAGCAACAAGTTTTTGAATATTCTGATACATTTCCATGTCAAATGCATTCGGAAAAGCCTTGTGGATATCATTAATATTCACGTTAAATTCTTCTTCCCATTTTTTCAGCTCATCTTTAGACAGACGGATCATTGTAACGCCGCCGACTTCCATTTTACGAACGCAGTCGGCATCAGAAGCGTCAAGTGCATCGTCAAGCCGTTTACGGGCTTTTTCCATCGATTCTTTCATAGCGGCATGGTACTTTTTAGGAATCTTGTCCCATGAGGCTTTTGAAATAACGAAACCGGCCATAACGGGACACAATTTTGTATCAAGCGCATAGCTAATATCTTTGTAATACCCTCCTACATACGTTAAAAGATGGACGGCAAAAAAACCGCCGATACCATTCTTACTCTTCAACATTTGAGAGAATTTTTGAGCAGGAGTATCCACCACATTAAAACCGCTCAGTTTAAAGCTATCACTCAAAATAGGGCTATCCAAACCGGCGACTGACAATTTTATTTTTTTTAATTCTCCAAGCGTTTTATAAGGTTCCTTCGTATAAAACGAAAGCCACCCGACATTCGACCATGCAATCAATTCATAACCGGCAGCATTAATTCTCGATTCTATTTTATTGCCGTATATACTGAGCGCTTTATCCAGTTCTTGTTGATTTTGAATCAAAAACGGAAGCGCAAGCGTGTAGATATAAGCGTCAGGTACCAATTCATGCAAACCGATCATGGTAAAGATTGCTCCATCTAAAGGAGCCTGTTGTCCGGGACGCGCTGCCTTGAGCTTCTGAATACCCGCTTTTTCTCCGCCAAGGGTTGTCATGTTATACACCTTCACCGTTACCAACCCGTCGGTAATGCGACTCCATTCCTCAGCAACTTTTTTAAGTTCGATGTCCCAGGAAGACCGAGAAGGAGCGACGGTTGCTATCTTTAATACGATTCCTTCAGCTCCGGTAAGAGAGGTCGAAACAATAAAGATTGCCGCAATCATTGTTAAAATTTTTCTCACAATATTTTCTCCTTATGTAACTCATACATATAACTGATACAACAACAAGCTAATCATCTAAAAAATAATCGCCTTTCATATTTTGCAGCCAACGAGCTTTTTCTTGACTGAGGATAATTGTGAGCTTATTATCCGGTTGTGTTTCCGGATCGATAGCCAAAGCATTTTCCAAGGCTTCGTCAAAGCCGACACTATCCTGCATAGGAACACAAAACGACTGTGCATAAAGGACATACACCGACGGCCGCTTCCCGCCGCTCAACTCCAATGTTTTCCGATACGCCTCTTGCGCCTTATCCATACCGCCGCCCAAGGATTCAGGAGCCGCAGCATAAAAGGCTGTAAGCGTTTCCCAAAGAGCTCCATCGTTAAAGGTAGGATATAGTTCTGCTGACCGCTCGAGCATCGCTACTGCGCCCGGAACTACTGCAAGCACATCGGTATCCATCGGATCAAGCGAGAATGCCCCAAGTATACCGCAACTTGCCCAATAAAGCGATTCAGCATCGGCAATTTTGCAGCGCCCGAGAAAAGCGCGCCCATTCTCTTCCGTATAATGAGCCATTGATTCGGAAAACCCCTTATATGCACCATCAAGCGATTCCATCACATAACGCGCTCCGCGAAGATAAAACTTTTTCGCCCGTAAATACTCAAGATTTTTCCTTTGAAACTGTGTTTCGGGGATATAGTCGGCAGGCGTTTGGACGAAAGCATTAGCATACATGATATAAAGAGACCCGGACATAATAGCCAGACCGCGATGTTTAGGATTACTCAAATGCAGTATCTCATAAGTTTTTAAGACGGTTGGAAAAACTTCCGCAACCAACCTTACGTCATCTTCTCCGGTGAGCGCTGCTGCCGCATCAATTCCGCCCGAGGTTTCGCTTTTCGGGGCGGGAAAAGGGGCGAGCGTATTCGCAATGCCGTTAAAAGCAATCCGTTTAATAGAACACCCGCTCAATAACAGGAACACTCCTGCTATGCAAACATATATTCTTTTTAGATTTGCAGTCATGAGAGGCCACTCCTTCTCTATTGCCGTTAAACAGTTAATTCTTTTTGCCATTGATGGATAAAAGCTTCATAAGCAGCGATAGTCGCGGAAAGCGCAATTTGCTGTACAGAGCTTCGCCCTTCGGCATTGTTACCGTCCAAAACATACAATGAATCAAGAATACCTTGTATATCATCGATAGTACAGCTCATATCGGCAGCTCTCCGCCTGACAAGAAGGCGAGTTTCATCATCGAAAACTTCTCGGTATTTTTTCTCTTCCCAGTCAGTGCTTTCGGACATAAGACTGATTATAGAATTTTTCACCGTTGAATGCAATACGCCCTTCACACATATTACACAGGACAAGCACACCGAATATTTTTTCAAATACACTCGCAATTGACATTTAAAACGGAATTATCGAGAATACCTCAACGAGGTACTATGATACTACAAAAAAATACTGACCGCCACCGTTGGAATTTTTCACGATTCGGCGGTGTTACACAGATTCTCTTAAAAGATGCGGACGATATTACCCATCTGCACGAACTCGATTTGAAGTTATGGACGGTGCTGGCGATGCCGACACAGGGCATATTTCTCGATCCCAAAACGATTGCATTGCTTGACAGTGATTCCGACGGCTTTATTCGGCCGCCCGAAATTCTGGCAGCCGCCGATTGGATAACGGCACAGCTTTCCGACCTTTCTTTATTGATGGAGAAAGGAGATTCGATTCCGCTCGCGTCAATTAAGGATGATACGCTCCGTGATAGTGCACGCTGGTTACTGGATCATATCAAAAAAAATGATGCACAGGAAATTTCGATTGCGGATATAGAAACGCAAAAAAATTTCTTTGATTCCCATACACCTGATTGCAATGCGGCGATACCGGCTGACGGTTCCGATGACGATAAATTAAAGCAAATTATCAATAGTGCCGTTGCTTCTTGTATTGCTAATGGTACATTTGCAGATGGCATTCAACAGCGTATCATGCAGGATTTGGTGACCGATGCACAAATCTTTTTAGCATGGCAAACATCGTTGCAAGAGGAAGGAATTTTACCGCTTGACTTGGAGCACACTCAAAAAGCGGCAGCGGCACTTTCCGCGATAAAAGAAAAAGCGGAGGATTATTTTTTACGCTGTAAGTTAGCCGACTATGCACCCGATAAGGCAGCGGCATTATCTGCCGATGAACAAGTATTCAAACAACTGGCGTCCGAAAGTATTCATTACAGTAATGAGGCTCTAAATGCATTACCGTTGGCATCCGCCGCCGCGGATAAACCGCTGGCCTTGTTTAAAGGAGTAAATCCTGCGTGGAAGGCTCAATTGCAAGCCTTCGCAGAGGATGCCGTTACTCCGCTACTCGGCCGAAAAGAATATATTAGTGAGGATGAGTTTGTCCTCATCATGCAAAAACTGACACCGTATCAAGAACGTTTGAACAGTAAGCCCGATTCATCGGCAACTCTGCTCAGCGTCCCGTTTTTGCAAGCGCTCACAAACGGTGAAAAACAGGGGGAAGTTTCCTCATTCATTCGATATGCTTTAACCATCGAAAAAGAACGGGAAAACCTATCAAGCCTGGAGAAACTTATACTCCTGCGCCGCGATTTTGTTACATTGCTGAAAAACTATATCAGCTTCAGCGATTTTTATGAAGGAAAAGGTTCGGTATTTCAGGCCGGCGTATTGTATTTTGATTCGCGTGCTGCAGATTTATGTTTTGAACTTAATAATGATGCCCGCCATACAACATTAGATACGCTTTCCGGCGGATATTTGGTATACTGCGATATAAGCCGCAAAGGAGAAACGAATAAAAAAATCGTTGCCTTGTTTACAAACGGAGATAGCGACAACATCGTGATCGGACGAAACGGTATTTTTTATGACCGCACCGGTAAAGATTGGAATGCAGTTATTACAAAGGTGATTGCCAATCCGATCAGTGTTCGACAGGCGTTCTTCATGCCGTATAGGCAATTAGCGGCCATGATCGAAACACAAATTGCGACACGCGCTGCTGCAGGCGAGGCAAAATCCGTCGATTTGCTTTCTAAAACGGCATCAACCGTCACAACCGCTAACCTAAAATCCGCACCCGAAACAACTCAAAGCGCAGCAGCCCCTATAGCTGCAAAAAAACTTGACCTCGGTACTATTGCCCTGATCGGCACTGCATTGGGCGGCATTTCTGCCTTAATCGGCAGTATTTTGCAAGCATTATTCGGATTAGGTTTTTGGGTTCCGCTCGGCCTTATCGGAATTTTGCTTTGTATTTCAGGACCGTCGATGATTTTAGCCTCGATAAAACTGCGTAAGCGCAGTATTGCTCCGATTCTTGAAGCAAACGGTTGGGCGGTAAATATCCGCACGCGAATCAATATCCCGTTCGGAACTCAACTTACCAAACTTGCAGCCATTCCGTTCGGCAGCATTGTCGTTCCCATCGACCCATTTGCCGACAAGAAAAACGGACAAAAAGTTTTGTGTATCATACTCGGAATTCTGATTGTAGGCGTTGCTGTTTTCTGCTTTATAACATTCGGCTTGCATATTCGTTTTTTGGATATACCGGGATATTTGAAAAATGTGTGGAACAAATAAGGGATAACAAAGCCCTATACCTCCACCTTTTTTTTCAGCAGCCATGCCGAAGCAAAAAAACATGCGACACCTATCCCCAGAGAAATGAACGTCGAAACGATAGGGACGTTAACCACCATGCTTGGGTATGATGCAACCTGCACTGAATACTTAATACCGTATACGGTAATGGGACAATAGGCGCCCAATATCCGTCCGGCCATTGCCTCAATTCTTCCGGTCAAAAAGAGCGTACCGGTAAAAACAAGAATAAAGCCTACAGTCCAGACTCCCCGCATCCGTTTAATATTAAAGGAACGCATCACCGTTTGAACGGCAAGTGCAACATTTCCGATAAATATGAATGACACTAATGAGCCTAATAGCACAAAAGCAACGAGAGGAAAATTTTTAAGAAAAATAAGATTGAGAATATCTGCTGCTACTCGAAAAAACTGTTCACTCGTAAAACCGATATAATGATACGTCCAGCCTATCCAAATCGCTATTGAAAAAACGCCTGAGACAGCAATACAAATCATAAGTTCTGCAAGGCCGCATAGTATCCTACCGAGCAATATGAACTCGGTACGTACCGGCAACGTCAACATAAGATAGCTTTCATCGGTAAACAACAATGCCCGTGCGTAACCGCTGCTGCATCGAATAAATAGAAAGAGCGGTATAACCGTTAATACGATTACGGTGAGCACAAACCACAACATATAAAACCCGTTAAATATGTTTTTAGTAAAGGCTAAAAAGAGCAGCTCGACACAGCTCATACATACCATAACGGCACAGCTTAAAACAATGCTCGGCAGCCGCTGCAAAAAAGTATATTTAAAAATCCGTTTCATTTATTTCCCCTTTAGCCGAAAATTTCGAGATACAACTGATACATCGATTTTTGATGCGCTTCCCTTAGTTGTTCCGCATTGCCTTGCATGGCAATTGTTCCTTTGCGCAAAAAAGCGACATCGGTAAACACATGCTCAACATCCGTAACAAGATGGGTACTGATGATAATTGCACTGTTTTCCGTCCATGTTTTAATGATCGTTTTGATAATCCTTTCACGAGCAACAGGATCCGTTCCTCCTAACGGCTCATCAAGCACGAAAAGCTTTGCCGCCCGCGAAAAAGTGAGCGTTAAATTCATCTTTTCGATCATACCTTTCGACATCGTTTTAATCGTTTGCTTTTGCTCAAGTTCCATAAATTCAAGCAATTCCAAGGCTTTATTCCGATCAAAGTCATCGAAAAAATCTTGATAAAACTGAATAACATCGAGTGCAGTCATCCGCGGATACAAGCAATTTCGATCGGGTAAAAACGACACCATACGTTTTGTCTCAAGGCCGATCGGTTGACCGCACACCCGAACATCGCCGGAGGTTGCATGGAGCAATCCTGCAATAATCTTCAAAAAAGTTGTTTTGCCTGAACCGTTCGGTCCGAGCAATCCGAGTATCGCCCCTTCTTCTATCGCCAAAGAAATACCGTTCAAGACGGGTTTGGTAAAATAGGATTTCTTTAGCCCGTC
>CAUPUT010000062.1:0-8275 GCA_963514615.1 uncultured Treponema sp. | reverse complement strand
GTCTGCTGGGGAGGGCGTTGTTGCGGCGTCCTCTACTGTCGAGTGGAATATCTTCTAATGTCTCCCCCCGCCCCCCCCCCCCCCTCAAAAGTCAAGTGAGGATTGCAAGAAAAGAGAAATTTTGACAAAAAAATTTGAGTGTTCTCTTCTTAGATTGCGCTTTCAGTTCAATCGCAGAAGAAGAAATAATAGAATGGCCGCTAAATAACGGAAAAAAGGACGCAAACAGCCCTGAAAGGAAATTATAGAATCTTATATTTTACTTTAAGCCGTTAAAGTAAAATATAACTTGTTTTTTGTACCGAATAGCGCTATGATTGGCTTGGTGGAGCACTCTATGGACATAAAAGATTTTAAATCAGGCTGTTTGAAACAAGGATATAAATATCAATATTTTCTACCCGAAATGATCAATCATGACTTTTCGTGGCAAGATTCTTCAATCAATGCGCTTTTGGAAGAAGCGTCGCTGCATTTAGGTGAATTGAACTCTTTTTCTTCTTTGGTGCCGGATCTGGATCGGTTTATCATTATGCATATTTTTAAAGAAGCGGTTGTATCCAATCGCATCGAAGGTACGCGGACAAATATCGAAGAAGCTTTAAGCGAACAAAACAATATTGATCCTGAAAAGCGCGATGACTGGCAAGAAGTTCATAACTACGTACAAGCGATGAATAGAGCCATCAATGAATTGGATACCCTGCCGCTCTCCAATAGGTTGATTAAAAACACACATAAAATACTGCTTTCCAAAGGAAGAGGAGAGCATAAAAGCCCGGGCGAGTTCCGCGTTTCTCAGAATTGGCTTGGCGGAGCTACGCTGGCTGATGCCGTTTTTGTGCCTCCTTCGCATGAACATCTGCCGGAATTGCTGTCCGACCTCGAAATCTTCTTAAATAATGATACCATCAAAATTCCGCATCTTATCCGCATAGCTATTGCGCATTATCAGTTTGAAACCATTCATCCTTTTTTAGACGGAAACGGAAGAATAGGACGGCTCTTAATAACGCTCTATTTGGTGTATAGTAAGGTTTTGCAGCAGCCGCTCTTGTATCTCTCCGATTTTTTTGAAAAGAATAAGACGCTTTATTATGATAATTTAACATTAGTACGGACAAAAAATGATCTTACGCAATGGATTAAGTTTTTTTTAACAGGCGTCAGTGCGACAGCGCAAAACTCCGCTCATACGCTTAAGTGTATTATCGATTTACGCAGGCGCTGCGAAAAAACAATTCTCAATGACTTTGGAAAAAGAGCCGCTGTCGGTATCGATTTGTTACATCTTCTTTTTAGTAAACCCATTGTTACCGGTACGATAGTTCAGGATACGCTGCATCTTTCTGCAAAAGCCGCAAATAGCTTACTCCGATTCTTTACGGAAGCCGCTATCCTCAAAGAGACCACCGGTTACCGGCGCAACCGCACGTTTATATTTGATGAATATATCAGATTATTTTAACGATCCCGATTGTCAGCAGTAGAGAGATGAGTGCTTATGCATCCGAATGGCTCCAATGCAAAACCGAGATAGAATAGATAGCTTTTGTATTTCATATTATGCTTTCTCCGCATTCTCCTTCCATCCCAGCACCCGCTGCTTCATGCCGGTGATATCCAGTACCCCTAAGGCAAATCCTTTGCGCACCAGCTCAGAGGGAACATACTCGTCGTATTTGTCAAAGACGGGGACTTCCCTTTCGTAGACAAGCTCCAGCGGGTTAAAGTCTTGTGCGGCTTCTTCGGCAGTAATGCGATAGAATTCCTGTGCGCTTACCTGCATGGTGAACTGTAGGTAGTACGGTCTGGACGGACTCAAGCCTTTGAGCCCAAGCCGTGCACCGCAGCGGAGCTTGAGAAACCGTTCCAGTGCTAGAAAGGCATAGCTGCCCAGCTGAGGAAAGAGCGCCCACATAGAGCCGCCGAGGGAAATGAGCGAGTGGGTATCCATCCCTGCCTTGCTGAACGTATCCCGCGCTTCCTGCAACCGGCACACGGCATGGCGCATCAGGTACGGATAGCTTTTCCGTTCGGCAAGGACAGTATGCATCCGTTCCAAGATACGGGTGTGTATATCGCCTGCCACATCACCGAAATACGCAGGGATATTCCCCTTTACCAGCGTACAGTATACCTCGCGGCGCTGGTGATCCACCTCGTCCACTGCCCACACCCTGCCTGCAATGGCTATCTTTTCGCCCACAGGCGGCGGCTTGACGATTGTTCCCAGCTCTTCGGAACCGGAACGCACCGTGTATTCGATATTTTCTTGGAACACTGCGTAAAACTTATAATTGTTGACAACCCGCTCTCCGGTAATCCCGACAATCAGCCCGCCGTTTTCCGTGCGGTTGATATGATCAATAGTGATAAGGTGCCGGAGCAAGGTACGGAAGTCCTCCTGAGTGATGCGGCGGAATACCGACAGGGTCAGTATTCTGGAGGCAAGCTCAGCCGGTGTCATCTCGCCTGAGGAGGCAAGCGTACTCATGGTCTGGTGATAGAGCAGGGAGAAGGGCAGCTTTTCCGTGCGCGGCGGTTCCACAAAGCGCTCTTCGATATAAAGCTGGACGAGTGCAATCCCTTGAATAAGATACCACGGGATCATCTCCGGCAGCATCGCCCGCGCTTCGGGATGATCTTCCCGCATAACAAACCACATTTCCGACGGAGTGCCGCGCCGTCCGGTACGTCCCATACGCTGCAAAAAACCGGAAACGGTAAAGGGGGCGTCAATCTGGAATGCCCGCTCCAGCCTCCCGATATCAATCCCCAGCTCCAGTGTAGCGGTAGCGCACACACTGATGAGCGAATCATCATCCTTCATTTCTTCTTCCGCACTTTCGCGGTACGAAGCGGAAAGGTTGCCGTGGTGAATTAAAAAGCGGTCGGGTTCGTGGTTGGCTTCACAGTATTGCCGGAGGTGCTGGCATACGGATTCACACTCCTCGCGGGAATTGGTAAACACGAGGCATTTTTTACCGCGGGTATGCTCAAAGATATAGCCCATCCCCGGATCGGCAGCCTTGGGTGCAGTGTCTACGGCGGGTTCTACCGTAAGCGCTTCGATGGTAATAGGCTTACCTTCGTCAGCTTGCGGTTCCGTATTGAAGAAGTGTTCCATCGAAAGCCGCCATACCTCTTTGCCGCCGTCGCATTTGGGGATAACCGTTTCTCTCCCGCTGCCTGCAGCAAGAAAAGCGCCTGCTTCTTCAGGATTACCGAGTGTTGCGGAAAGCCCAACCCGCCGGGGATTGCAGCCCGCAGTCCGGCAGAGCCGCTCGATCAGGCAGAAGGTTTGCCCGCCGCGGTCGGCACGCAGCAGGGAGTGGACTTCATCGATGACGATAAAGCGTAGGTCATGGAACAAAGAGGGTATTTCGCTCTGCTTGGTGATCATCAGCGCTTCAAGGGATTCCGGGGTGATCTGCAAAATCCCCGCCGGTTTACGGAGCAGCTTCCGTTTTTGGCTCTGCGGCGCATCACCATGCCATCGCGTTACGGCGATTCCCGCTTCCTCGCAAAGCTCGTTCAGCCGCCCGAACTGATCATTGATGAGCGCCTTGAGCGGAGCTATGTACAACACTCCCACCGAGGCAGCAGGCTCTTCGTATAAGAGGCTCAAGATTGGAAAAAATGCCGCTTCGGTTTTGCCGGAAGCGGTGGATGCCGTCAGCAGCACATTGTTATCGGTATTGAAAAGAGCATCGCCCGCTGCATTCTGCACCGCGCGAAGCGCCTGCCAGCCGGAGCGGTAAATATAATCCTGTATAAAAGGGGCGTATTGATTAAAAATGTCCATCACTCTTCTGCGCACTCACCTTAAATCGTAAACTCGGCATAGTTTTCATCGGTGGTGTCCGATACCGCATCAGACTTTGCGTACGAAAATGTATCGGAGTTTAGTAACTCGATAACGCTCATTCCCGGATTTTGGTACAAAATATCCAGCAGCTCGATAAAATCCCGGATTACTTCGCGCGGGGTGATATGCACATCGGCACCGATCCGCTCATATTCAATTTTGATAAATGCTGCCAAGTCGTTCGTGGTGATTTTCTGCTCATAGTCATAGAGACCTGCGTGCATCGCAGCGAGCTTTTCACAGAGAATCAGCATTTCTTCTGCAGTAATCGGGTCAAGCCGGATTACCGGCGCAAGTAAGTCCCGTGCACCGGGCTTGGAAAACTTCCCCTCTGCAAGACGGGAGCGGAGCGCCTCGTAGCTGTACACACCGCGCCGCTTATCCTCTATCGCCTGCGGTGTCGCCCCCATGATAATACCGAGATATTTTGCCTTCCCCTGTAAGGTGTCGTTGTACATGGTGAGGAGTTTTTCGTAATTGTACTGGCGCGTGATGGAGTTGGGAACTTTATAAATATTGACGAGTTCGTCGATCATAATCATCATGCCGGAATAACCCGCCAGCCGGAAAAATGTTGCAAAGAGTTTGAGATACTCGTACCAGTCATCATCCGTAATAATGATATTGACACCGAGTTCTTCCTTTGCTTCACGCTTGAGGGCATATTCACCCCGGAACCACCGCACTACTTTTGCTTTCGTTTCATCATCGCTCTTGAGATACGCATGATAATAGGCTGAAAGTAATTGAGCAAACTCAAAACCGTGTACCAGCTCGCTCACCGAAGCGGTTACCGCGTAAATCTTTTGATCGACAAGCGCAGTCAGCGCCGGGTCTCCGGGTTGAAGCCCGCTTTCTTGCAAGGCTTCACTTTGCACGCTGCTGATCCAGCGCTCCAATATCAGCGTGAGTGCACCGCCCTCCGGTTTTGTTTTTGTCGAAAGATTCCCGATCAGCTCGCGATAAGTTGCAAGCCCCTGCCCTCGCGTTCCTTGCAGTCTCCGCTCCGGGGACAGGTCTGCATCCGCAACAATGAACCCGCGATCCATCACATAATTTCGGATAGCTTGCAGTAAAAAACTCTTCCCCGCGCCATACCGCCCGACAATAAAGCGGAATGAAGCGCCGCCTTCGGCGATAATATCAACATCATGCAGCAAGGCTTGAATTTCATTTTTTCTTCCGACAGTGATATAAGGCAGCCCGATGCGGGGCACAACACCGCCTTTTAAAGAATGCAATACCGTCTGCGCAATCCGCTTAGGAACTTTTCTTTCTGATTCGTTCATGTTGTTTTATCTCCCACTATCCAGGACAACCGCATACGAATATTTTAAGCAGTTGTCTTCATTTTGTGCGAAATTTTTGAGAAAATTTCGCACAGGTTATTTTAAAAGCATAGGGCAATCGCATCAGAAGTGTAGATCGAATTCCGCAAAATAATAGGTTGGGCAACCATTTGAGATGCAACGCATCGAAATTCTGGTTGAACGGCCTATTATTTTGCGGGGGATTTACAATAGCCTCTGATGCGATTGCCCTATCCCAATATCCCGATAAGATCATCACGATAATCTTCCACAAGGGTAATTGTTTTGCCGTCGCATTCTACCACCGTATCGCCGATAAAATCAAACAAGGCTTCGTTGATAGCATCGGCGATAACGCTCGGCATTCCATGCTGTGCGGTAATCAATTCCTGTACCGGCTCTCCGCGGAGCAGCATCTGCAACAGCTGCACTTGCATACCGTCTAACAAACCATCGAATGGAACGGACACTTCGGATGGTTTTGATGCAGTCTCCGGCAAGCCCATCGTCTCTTCCTCGGTTAACAGGTTGTCTTGAGTTTCAAGCGCATCCTTTCTGATTTTATCCAGGCCTGAAAAGTCAATCGAGACCTTAGGACGCGCCGCTTCGAGTTTTGCTTTCCGATCCGCCTCAATAACCGCCTCTATATAAGGCACCGCCCATGCCGCTTCTTTTCGCTCTTTTAGCGGATGTCTTATTTTGAGGTATAAGCGCAGTCTTCGGTCTGTTTCATGTAAAAAGTCAACAATTATCTTTCTATTAAAATAGTAGCTTTGATACGTTACCACATACCATGCGCCCTCTTTAAAGAGATATGATCGAGAAGGATTCAGCTCATATGCGACGGATTCTCTTTTCTTACTATTATCATAGTAAAGTGTGTACTCAAGAGGGCGCCAGTCCTGTGCTCTTCGGCGCCCAAAACAAAGTTGAAAAAGTTTTTTTCCATCTTCTTGATATTGAACGGAAGCAAGCCGCCATACCGCTGCAAAGAGGGCTATAGCTTCTGTCCCACACTCTTGTATCAGCTTAGATTCGGCAGTCTTCTTCCCACCGAACACACAGAGCGCGTTAAACACCTCTTGCTCACTGAATTTTTCCGGATAGTGAAGAATTTCAACTGCGGCGTCTTTTTCCAGCATGTCGCTGTCTGCATACTTACGGGCAATATCCGGGGCAAGGCCGTTCAATACCGCAAGCTCCAGCATCCACCTGTGAAGTCTGCCCCGCAGGTATCTATCACTAAACCCTGCATCGATATAACCTTTTTCAAATTCTTCCATTTTATGAAGGCTATCTTCTACCGATTTCGTTCCTATTCCATTCAGCAGCTCATACAAATACATCGATACAAACGTTTCGCAGTGCTTCCGATAGTTTCCCTTCCGCAATTCAGTCCGCCATGTAAAATACCCACGCAGCTGAGCTAAAGATAAATTATGATAGGTCGACCAATAATAAGTGCTGATTTCTCCTTTCCAAGGAACATTATCTTCATAGTTCTCCATGAATTTTCCCTGCACATAGAAGTTTTTACATATCTGCTTAAAAGAACCATTCCCATATTGATAGAGATTCTTCATTCTGCGAATTTGCTCCGGAACATGCTGTTTTGCGTTTTGCAGTCCCCTCATATCATCACAGGGCGATCTTATTGCGAGTGTCTGCCCGGAAAAAAGCGGAGCATCCTGATACTGCTCCTGCTCCGTATTGCTGTTATCGAGAATCACCGTAAAACCGTTTTCTCCATTGAAGCTGCCTGCGTTGTCTATCATCTGTTGAAGCGCTGTCTTTAAATATACCTTTAATTCCGATGTATCCATGATAACTCTACACTGTATTAAGCCCTCACATTATTGCAGGACATATCCGACTCATACTACGCTATGGTAATAAAACACGAAGGATTGTCAACATATTTGGGGATCCATAGCAGGGTAAACGCATCAGGTAGATATGGTTAAGCAGTCCCAATTATTCTGTGGGAATATTCAAAAAACATCTGATGCGTTTACCTTCTTGCCCATTTTTTTCTTGACCATTTGCGATTCCGTTAGTATTTTCTATTCTGTCAAATAAGGAATCAACAACCCCGACGCAGAGCATCGGGGCACAGTGCTCAATGTTTCGCACTGTGTGTTCTATAAGGTGGTTGCAGTCGGCTTTAATACCCTTTATTACGACGCAAGCGTCGGGGTATTAAACCCTCCGCACGAATAAAACGGCAATTCGGCCGACAGGCAGGCAAAGCGCCGGATAATTTGAGGAAAGGAATGACAAAAAAACACGGAAAAAAGCATGAGCAGGAGTGCGAAGCCCAACCGGCAGAGCAAAACGGTATGAATGCGAACTCCGAAGCCGGTAAAAGAGCTGCAGATGCAAACCCGCATGACGCCGGCACGGGAAATGCCGAACAACATGGGGCGCCGGAACAGCAAACCGGCAAGCGGGAGCATGGAAATGAGGCTGCCGGACAAACCGCTTCGGATACGGAATCATCAAAGGAAGCAAAGCCGGAACCGTCCGATGCCGAAAAGCTCACTTCTTTGGAAGCAAAATGCAGGGAGTTGCAGGATCAATATCTGCGCAAGGCGGCGGATTTCGATAACTACCGCAAGCGCATGATACGGGAGAAGCAGGAGGCAATCGATTACGCAAACACGAATTTGATTTCCGACCTCTTGCTGATATTGGATGACTTTGATCGCGCAATCGAAGCGGGTAAGAAAGCCGGAGAAGAAAGCGCCGCTGCCTTTATGCAGGGTGTTGTGATGATCCGGAACGGCTTATCTTCGCTGCTGGAATCAAAGTATGGATTGCAGTATTACGAAGTACAGGGAAAGGTATTTAACCCCGACATTCACGAAGCCGTTGCAACAAACCCTTCGGCAGAGGTTACGGAACCGACTGTCGGAGCGGAACTGCAAAAAGGCTATAAATTGAAGGAACGGATTCTCCGTCCGGCAAAGGTTATGGTATTGATGCCTACACCGGCAGAGGAAAAATAATAGGCTTTCGATTACGCTTATTGAGCTTTTCGGAGCCGTCTATAGACTATAAGATAATAGACCTGTTCGGCAACTGCGTTGTCGAA
>CAUPUT010000061.1:0-8492 GCA_963514615.1 uncultured Treponema sp. | reverse complement strand
TCGGCAACCCAGCCCGCACTTTCAAAGACTTTTTCAAAGTCAAACCGCTTTGTCGCAAGCAAATCCTCTAACGGTACCTGACACCGTGTCGTCTCTATCACCTTCACATGGGGCTGAAGCTTAGTAACAACCGCCCGCACCTTTTTCATCTGATCTTCCGTTACCAAATCTTTTTTATTGATAATGAGCGTGGAGCAAAACTCAATCTGCTGGACAAGGAGCGATTCGATATCTTCTTCTCCCATATCCTTTTTTAACAGCTGTGCCCCCTCGGAAAACTCATCCACCAGCCGCTTCGCATCGACAACGCTGACGACATTATCCAAGTATCCGTTTTCGATTGTTTCAATAGCCTGCGCAATCGGCATCGGCTCGCATACGCCGCTCGATTCAATCAGCAGATAGTCGAACTTTCCCGACGCAATGAGGTTTTCAATCTGCATCACAAGATCGGTTTTAAGCGTACAGCAGATACAGCCGTTGGTAAGCGGCACAAGGCTGCTTTTATCCGTGATATTGGCGTCCTTCTCTATCAAACTTGCATCGACGTTGATTTCACCGATATCGTTGACAATCACCGCCACCTTGTAACCCTTTTGGTTCGCAAGGATCATATTCATCAAGGTTGTTTTGCCTGCGCCTAAGTATCCGCAGAGCAAGGTAATCGGTACTAATGGTTTTTTCATATATTTCTCCTATGAAAAGTCAAGAAGAAAGTATCAACTTTCGATTGACTTTTTACGCACATTCGCAATGAAATGAGAATGTGCAGTAGATATACAAGTTTGCAACGCAAACTTGAGTAGATACAAGCTGACGATATATTCGGCAGCTTGTATCATACGGCTCCTATCTAAAAACAATAAAGCACAAATATACTGTAAAGTTGCATAAAATGGAAGGACTTTTGAAAATAGGCATATCGTCTAACAGGTCAATTCAAGAAAAAGGGCTTTACAATAACTGATAGTATTGCTGCAGACAAAGTTGTCTAATTTTTTGATGAGTTCTTCTTTCAAGTGCGTAAAAACACCTTTGTGGTACCGGATAATGCAATTGAAAGACATGGGAAGGGGCTGTCTAAAAACTGAAAGCCTATCGGCTTTTCCTGTAAGGAAATGATTTATCATATCCGCAAAGCGGATTGCATAACAGTTTTTGGACAGCTTCCTTAAGCTTTAGATGCGATGTTAAAATTAAGTCTTTTCTGTATAAAGACTTAACCAGAAACTCGTTATCAGCTTTGCTGATGAGGCATCTTCTAAAAATCTAACCGATTTTTTTGCAGATGCTCGCATATTTAAAATCACTTGACACTCCAGTGCATTATGCACTAATATGCGCGACGAAGTTAGCTATTATTAACTTACTCAAGATTTGGAGGAATTTATGCTGAATAAAAAGTTCAGTGCACACAATACGCTCGGTATGTGCGCATTGTGTGTAATGCTGGCGGTTTCGTGCAGCAAGGACAAAAATGCGGATATGCAGGCTATGCAGAAGCCGGCTGCAAAACAAGATGCAGAGATTGTGCTGCGGGAAGCAGGCGGAGACTTCGGCTATCCGAATCCGTTCCGGCACCAAAACCGCGGGCCGGGTTTTTTCAAGATGGAATTGATTTACGATTCACTTTTGGAAAAGGATGAACAAGGGCTTATCCCGTGGCTCGCAAAGGAATGGACGGTGAGCGAAGACGGGCAAACGTATACGTTTACACTTGTCGATAATGCGACGTGGCATGACGGAAAGCCGCTGACGGCGGAAGACGTTGCGTTTACGGTCAAGTATTTTGAAGCACACCCGCCGATGCGCGGAGGGCTGATGCTGCACGGTAAGTATCTGATGGATTCCGTTACCGTCAACGGCAATACGGTTACCATTCACATACCGGAATATACGCCGACCGCGTTGGAAAAAATCGGCAGTATGCGCATTATCCCCAAGCACGTCTGGGAAAAAGTCAAGGATCCTGCCAAATTTTCCGGCGAGGGCGATGTTGTCGGATCGGGGCCGTATAAATTAGCTTCCTATCAGAGCGAACAGGGCGCCTACAAAATGGTACGGTTTGACGAATTTTGGGGATTAAAGCCTGCGGTTGCCGCAATAGAATGGATTCCTGTTAGTGATGCTATTTTGGCATTTAACAACGGCGAAATTGACATTACCAACTTGCCTGCCGACCTTGTAAAAAATTACGAAAACAACAGCGAATTTAAAGTTGTGAAAAATTTCGGTTTGCACGATTTCCGTTTCTATTTCAATTTTGATAAAGTTCCTGCGTTCCGCGAAAAAGAAGTCCGTCAGGCAATCGCGTATGCTATAGACCGGCATGAGCTTATTGAAAAACTTGAACGCGGTTCGGGACTGGAAGGCAGTCAAGGCTATCTGCACCCTGCGCACCCGATGTACAATCCCAATCTTCCTAAGTATGAGTTCAACCCTGAAAAGGCAAAGGAGCTGATGAAGGGGAAAAAGATTTCAGCGCAGTTGACCGTGGGCAGTTCACCCAAAGAGGTAAAGATGGCGGAATTGATTAAAATCAGATTGGCGGATATCGGAATTACGCTGGATGTTGTCAGTGTCGACTCTAAAGCACGGGACGGCATGATCCGGGATAAGACCTATCAGGCTGCGATTGTGGAATCGGGCGGTATGGGAGGCGATGCGGATATGCTGCGGGAAATTTATTCCTCCAAAATGAAGAAGCCTCACCTTGCCGGATATGCAAATGCGCAACTGGATGACCTATTGTACCGGCAGTCGGTAGAACGGAATGCGGAAACCCGGAAGCAGCTGTTATACTCCGTGCAGGAAATCTTAGCGGATGAAATTCCGATGCTGTTGTTGTACGGCAAAATGGATAACACCGTATATCGCCCGGCAAAGTATGACCGCTGGACGGTACGGTACGATCACGCAAAACTGGATCATCCTAAACTTTCATATATAGAGCGTTAATGCAGCTAAACACTAAGCTCTTTAGGCTCTTTAAGCTATCGATGCCGAACCGAGCCTTGCCTTGAGGACATATCCATGAGGATAAAATATTTTGTTTTATTCTTTGCGTTAATTACGGCTCATTTTTTTCTTCCTCGTTTGATGCGTGCAGATCCGTTTGTGTTCATCTCCTCAGACGGAACGGAGGTTGCAAGCTATAGCGAGGAAGAAATTAATAAGTATAAAGCGTATTACGGATTAGACAAGCCGCTGCGGCAGCAGTATGTGCAGTATTTAGTCGGTATTGCTTCCGGGAATCTAGGCTACAGCATTTATTTTAAGGATTCGGTGGTCAACCTTATCTTTAAGCGGCTGATCTGGACAGCAGGGATTGTATGTACTTCCCTGCTGTTCAGTTTATTGTCGGGGCTGTGTTTGGGAAGTCTGAGCGCATGGTGTGCCGGAAGGCGGCTTGACGGTTTTTTGTATCATACAATGACGGCAGTGTCGGAGATACCTTCATTTTTAACGGCAAATGCTATTCTGATGCTGTTTATTATCCGCTGGCGGGTATTGCCGACATCGGGCGGTATAACGCCGTTTTTACCGCTTGAGTTTACCCTGCCTGTGATCATTGATATTATCAAACACGCCGTGCTGCCTGCGCTGACCTTATCCTTGCTCAAAACACCGGATTTTTATTTTGTAACACGGAGCGCGATGCTGCGGCAGCTGCAAAAAAAATATGTGGAAACCGCACAGGCAAAATCATTAAGCGGTTTCACCATTGCGGTAAAGCACTGCCTGCCGAATGCATCAAATCCGATTATCACCCGTTTTTTACTCAGCTTGCAAACGCTGTTTAACGGAGCGCTCATTGTAGAAAATGTCTTTAAATATCCCGGTATCGGTAAACTGATTAGGGAGGCTGTCTTTTACCGTGACTATCTGTTGCTGCAAGGTATTTTCTTTGTTGTTACCGTGTTTATCTTGTGCATCAGTGCATTGGGAGAAGCAGTGTACCGGCGGACTGACAGGAGCGCAGCGTGAGTAAACCTCGAAATACACTGCCGTATGTGCCCTGTCTTTTTTTATGTGCCGTTGTGTGTGCTGCCTGCTTACCGCATTTCTCATTTTTGAAATCGGGCACCGTACCCAGCGGACAAGCGCTCAGTCCGCCGTCGCAGGAGCATTGGTTCGGTACGGATGATCTCGGTATCGATCTTTTTGCATCGGTTTGTTATGGAGCAAAAAGCAGTCTGCTCTTATCGGTTGGAAGCGCTGTAGTTGCAGCAATCGGCGGTAGTATTATCGGAATGCTTGCAGGTTATGCAGACGGTATTATCGACACAGTGATCGTGAGTATCATAGATTTTTTTATCGGTATTCCCGATCTGCTGCTCATGGTGGTGCTCGGCGTTTTTTTAGGACCGGGATTGGCGAATATTATCTTTGCTATTTCCCTTGTATCGTGGATAATGCCTGCAAAAATTGTCAGAAGCGAAGTGCTGAAAATGAAAACGGAAAATTATATCCGGCTTTCAAACGCCTACGGCGCACATTTTTGGCATATCTTTGCGTGGCATCTTTGGAAGCCGCTTTTTTCTATTATATTGGTGAGCGTGATTAAGATTATGAACAAAGCAATTTTGGCGGAAGCCTCTTTAGCGTATTTGGGGCTTGGTGATCCGCTGTCAAAAAGCTGGGGCATGACAATTACCCGCGCAATGGATTTTCCTACTATTTACCTCACGGATTTTTGGAAGTGGTGGCTCGTATTCCCCACTACCGTTATGGTTTGTACCGTGCTTTCCGTTGCTGCAATCGGCAGATGGATGGAGCTGCGTATTGGAGGGCGTACCCGCTCATGATACCGGACGAAATACTCAGGGTTGAAAACCTCACGGTAAGATACCGCAGCGCAGATTCAAAACGGAAAACGCACGAACCGAACGCTGCCGGTAAGGCAGAGGTTCAGCCTACCACAGCCGGTGATGCCGGTAAGACAGATGTTCAGACTACCGCGGTTGGCGATGCTGGTAAGATAGAAGCTCAGAACACCGCAGCTGGTGATGTCGGTAAGACAGAGGTTCAGCCTACCGCAGCCGGTGATACTGATAGAGCCGAAACCGGCATACGGAACGTGAGCTTTTCGTTAAAGCGGGGAGAACTTTGCGGCATTATCGGGGAGTCCGGCGGCGGGAAAAGCACATTGCTTTCGGCAATTATGGGCTTACTGCAAGAAAAACACGGCGGCGGCGGAGCTGTCAATGCCGGTAGTGCGGCTGAGGTAACGGGCAAGATCATCTACAACGGCAGAGAAATACAAAGTGCCGGAAAAGCCGAATGGAAGAATCTCCGCTTTAAGGAAATCGGTTTGGTCTTTCAAAATCAGGATGAGCGGCTCAATCCTTCGCTGACAGTCGGGGAGCAAATTGCCGAAGTTCTGCGCAAAGAAATAGCCGATACTACGCTGCTGGAACAAGACCTTACCGCAGTGCTCCATTCCGTCGGACTGGAACCGGGTGTAAAAAACCGCTATCCGCACGAACTTTCGGGCGGTATGCGGCAACGGGTGTTTATCGCAATGGCAATTTGCCTGCATCCGCCGCTCCTGTTAATCGACGAGCCGACAACAGCGTTGGATCCCGCATCAAGGCAACAGATATTGCAGCTTTTACAAAGGATTCACCGTGAATACGGTACGGCGATGCTGATTGTTTCTCATGATCTTGAAGTGATTGAAACCCTCACTGATAATCTAATGGTGCTGCTGCACGGATATATTATCGAAAAAGGTAAAACGCAAAATCTCTTGGAAGAGGCAAAGCACCCGTACACAGCTGCGCTGCTGCAATCAAGTACCTATCTAAATCCATGGAAGGATTTGTGGGGCATTAAAGAAGCGGATGAACGCCAAAACTGTCCGTTTTATGAGCGGTGTACACAAAAAAGCAACGAGTGTTTATCGTATACGCCGTATCTGCCGCCGGAATGCAGCGGAGGATGCGCGTGTGCAAAAAACGGCATACAAACCATTTTAAGCGTTCGGAATATTTCAAAGACGTTTGATACGGGGAAAGAAAAAACAGCCGCCGTCAAAGACTGTTCGCTGCGGGTGCGGCATGGAGAAATTGTTGCACTATTAGGGAAATCGGGTTCGGGGAAAACGACCGTACTGCATATCATTGCAGGGCTTTTGAAAAAAGATGCAGGTTCCATCGTGTTTAACGGCACGGCAATAGAAAAAAACGATTTGCTTGCGCGGGAACATGCCCTGCAAATTGTGGAACAGGATGCGTTTTCGTCAATGAACAC
This sequence comes from uncultured Treponema sp., assembly GCA_963514615.1. Classification (GTDB taxonomy): domain Bacteria; phylum Spirochaetota; class Spirochaetia; order Treponematales; family Treponemataceae; genus Treponema. The sequence goes on along the minus strand of CAUPUT010000061.1, from coordinate 2,237 downwards.
CGCGCTCACGGTGCAGGAAATTATTGCCGAACCCTCTGTCATCCGCTATCATAAAGGAGCCGCTGCCTTTACGAAAACAGCGGTGAAGTATGCAAAGCTATGCGGTCTTCCCGCCGATGCCGCTATGCTGAATAAAAAAGCGCGGGAACTATCCGGCGGACAGCGGCAAAAAACGGCGATTGCACGGGCGCTTTCGATGCAGCCGGTCTTGTTGCTTGCAGATGAAATAAACGCCATGCTCGACGATTCATCCAAGGTGAATATCATGCGGCTTTTAAAACAGCTGCAATACGAACTCGGCTTTTCGATGCTGCTGGTTACACACGATATCGATCTTGTAAAAAAAGTTGCCGACTATGTGTACCGCATGGATGCCGGACGCATTGTGGAAGAAGGCAGCATAACGAAAGTGTTTGGTAAAGGTTGATAGGGGGTATGCAATGAATATCAATGAAAAATCGAAGTTTAAACATTTGACGGCATTTATTTTAGTTATTCTTGCAAAACAGCCGCTCAATCCGCGGGATATACACTCAATCCTACTGCAAGATTTTCCCGGCTTTACAATCGATATGTCGACCGTGTACCGCTGTCTGAGCAGTTTGGAAAAAGAAGGCTTGGTAACGATGGAGTGGGAATTGCCGCCGGAAGGGGCAGCTCGGAAAAAATATGCGATTACGCAAAGCGGAAAAGATGATTTACATGAATGGAAAGAAGATATAGAAATCCGCAAACATAATTTTGAGGTATTTTTACAAAAATTTAATGAAATGGAGGTGTAATTTATAATTATGGAACTAACGATGTATGATTTTGAACGGTACATTCAAAAAGATCAAAACGAAGCCCGTGCCGAACAGATGTGGGATAATAAAAGTCAAGACTTTTATGAACGCACCGAAAAAAAACAAAAACAGTTTGCCAATGGCTTTGTATTCCGGCTCATAAAAGACCGGCAACTGCTCAAAGCGGATACTCGCATTTTGGATATCGGCTGCGGAACAGGAAGGCATTTAATGGAATTTGCGGCATATACTCCGCACCTTACCGGTATCGATATTTCTTCAAAGATGCTTGCGTATGCGCAAGAAAAATTACAGCATATCACGCAAGCAAAATTGATCCACGGAAACTGGATGGAAACCTTTAACACAGAAAATGAATTCGATTTTGTATTTGCCTGTATGACTCCTGCTATCGCCTCCATCAAACATATACAGCGGATGAATATGATTTCAAAAAAATACTGCATGCTGGAGCGGACTGTGTATGAAAAAGATTCCGTTCAAGAAGAGATAGAGCAGCTCCTTGGGCGGAAATTATTTAGGTTACCGCATAACGATAAAAACTATGTCTACGGTGTGTGGAATATACTCTGGCTTATGGGCTACTGCCCCGAAGTTATGTTTGATAAGCAAGTCCGCACTACAAGCCACTCTATCGAAGATTATATGCATGACACTACATATACAGATGAAGAAAAAACAACGGTTATGCAGCTTTTGAATACAAAACAAAAAAACGGCGTTATTGCTGCGGAAGAGTCTGTGGTAAAAGCAATTATTCTGTGGGATACGGAAACAAGACCTTAGATTATCATTGCATAAAACTTTAGACTATGCAGGATGCAGGATAGCGCAATCATGTATTCTATGTTAAACTTAAATAAATAGGTTTATCAAAACGTTTTTTCCATAAAATGATTAGGAGGATAAGATGTTTAATTTTGTTTTTGATGTACCGGTAAAGATACTGTTCGGGAAAGGCAGTATCGAAGGGCTTGCCGATGAGATATTAAGATACGGCAATAGAGTGTTGCTTTGTTACGGTGGGGGAAGTATCAAGAAAATCGGTCTTTATGATACGGTAACGGAGCAATTAAAATCAAAGGGCATCTTTTATGCGGAACTGCCCGGTATTTCTCCTAACCCGCGGATAGAAGAGGTTGAAAGAGGCATCGCGCTGGTACGGGAACACAAGCTTAATTTTATCCTTCCGATCGGCGGGGGAAGCTCTATCGATTGTGCTAAGGCAATTGCTGCCGGTGCACACTATAACGGTGATCCATGGGACATTGTTACTCACAAAGCAGCCTCGACGGATGTTATTCCACTCGGCACTGTTTTGACTCTTGCAGCGACGGGTTCCGAAATGAACTGCGGCGCGGTCATTACCAACTTTAAAACGAAGGAAAAGCTCGGCTTTGAAGTTCCGCTTGTAATGCCTAAGTTCTCCGT
>CAUPUT010000060.1:0-8570 GCA_963514615.1 uncultured Treponema sp. | reverse complement strand
TCTTTTTACAGGATAAAGAATACAAAGTGAATCAAAACGGGGAGGTTCATGCGCGGCCGATGACCGAACCTGATTCGGATGCAACGCTGACCGATCGGCTTAAAATCGTTACCTTTGAAAATGACCGGTATCTGAAAAAGCTCGGTTCCAGTTTTTATCTTGATACACCCGTGTCGGGGCCTGCTATCGCTGCGGAGGGCGGTGACCGTCCCGTTGTGGTGCAGGGCTTTGTCGAAGCTTCAAATATTAAGGTAGTCAACGAGATGGTACGCATGATCGAGGTTAACCGTGCGTATGAAGCAAATCAAAAGACAATTCAATCCGAAGATACGATGATGAGTAAACTTTGGAATGAAGTTGCTAAGGTAAAATAGAAGCGTAGGGATATATCGGAATAGCGATTAATCGGTATTCCTCAATGGTCTTAAAAGCAGGAGAATAAGATGGTAAGAAGTTTATGGACAGCCGCAACCGGCATGAACAGTCAGCAAGCAAATATCGATACCGTTGCAAACAACCTTGCAAACGTGAATACCAGCGGTTTTAAAAAGCAGCGAGCAGAGTTTGAAGACCTGCTGTATCAGACCATTCGGGCAGCGGGAACACCTGCAACCGAAGATACGATTACACCTGTCGGCGTGGAGATGGGGCACGGTGCAAAGCTCGCCGCAACGCAGCGGAATTTTGAACAAGGGTCGCTGCAGAACACAGGTGTTTCTACCGATGTGGCTATTGCAGGAGAGGGATTTTTCCGCGTGCTGCAATATGACGGCACCTATGCATATACGCGGGACGGTTCCTTTAAAATCGATGCCGACCGGCAGTTGGTAACCTCAAACGGACTGCGCTGTTTGCCGGAAATTATTTTCCCGGAAAACTATCTTCCGCACACAATCGCAATCAGCCAAGACGGCCGGGTGTCGGTACGGGTAGGGGAGCAGGATGATCCGGTAGAAGTAGGTCAGATTGAGCTGTACCGCTTCCAGAATCCGGTCGGGCTTTCCGCTCAAGGAAGCAATTTGTTCCGGCAAACTCCGGCATCGGGTCAGGCCATCGCAGGACGCCCCGGGTTTAACGGCTTCGGCAAAACCGAGCATAAATTTTTGGAAATGTCGAACGTCTCTACCGTCAGCGAAATGGTCAACATGATTGTCGCACAGCGTGCTTATGAATTTAACTCAAAAGCCATCCAAACCAGCGATAATATGCTCGGCACCGCAGTCGGCTTAAAGCGGTAGTATTCCTTTTATGCGAAATTTTTCTGAAATTTCGCATATTTTGTTGTAGAAAACGGGCAACTATTATTCTGCGGGCTGTTAAAAAACGGTCTGGTGCGGTTGCCTTGATTGAAGGAGCGGATTTGATGATTGAAGCGGTAAAGCAGAATACCTATACAGTGCAGCAGCAGTCGGTAGCACAGGATACTTCTCACACAAAAGGATCTCGTCCGGCGAACAAACATGCTGCAAAAAACACGCAGAGCTTTTCTCAGTTGCTCGATTCTTTAAAGACCGAATCCGCCCGCTTTTCTACGGCGAAGGAATCCGCTCATTCAAATCTTTCGATGCGGCTTCCGGGTGAGTATCTAAGCTCATTTGAAATCGTTAATCCTACCGATGCAGACCGCGCGGCACAGCCTAAGGGTATGGGCGCCGTTTCTGCGGCACAGCACTCCGGTACAAAGGCCACTATCGATAAAACCTCCGAACTGTATCAGCAAGCGCTTGAGCTTGAATCCTACTTTGTCAAAATCATGCTCGATTCCATGCGGAGTACGCTCGGCAAAAACAGCCTGACCGGAAAGGACAGCTTTGCCGGTAAAATGTACGACGATATGATGTACGAAGAGCTTTCCCGCACAATGACCAAAAACGCAGGGCTCGGCCTTGCCGATCAAATATACTTACAGCTGAACGGGCAAGCGTAAGGAAATCTCTGTCCCAGCAATTCTTGTTAAAGCCTTGAAACGCCGGTTAATTCAGAAACGAATTAATCGGCATTTTTTTATTCTTGACATTGATAAAAAGTTGGCTTAGGATAACTATTATTTTTAGATACACGAATGCCTATCTATAGGACATCTCTCAAAACTATAAAAGGATATGATGATGAATGAACAAAAGCATACTCCGCCTCTGCAATTAGGTGCTATACAAGAGACGATGCTGATACCGGTTACGATAAAAGCAACTGAGACTCAGCGGAAAAATGCGAGGATTAAAGATTATACCGCTGTAAAAATTCTTGCGACCTTGCAGTGCGATACTTCAAAATACGACAACTTTATGAGCCATGAGGGAGTTATTGCACGCACGATTATGTTTGACCGGGAAGCTGCCTCTTTTATTGCAGCGCATCCTGATTGTACTGTACTTAATCTTGCGTGCGGACTTGATGACCGATTCTCCCGTGTCGATAACGGAACTATCCGCTGGTTCGATCTTGACCTTGCCGACAGCATGGCGGTACGGCGGCAGTTCTTCTCCGATACCGATCGGAGAAAGATGCTCATCGGATCCGTACTTGATACTGCATGGGTTACCGCGGTAAAGAGTTCCGGTAACTACAAGGAACCCTCTTATGTATTGATCATAATAGAAGGGCTTCTCATGTATCTGACGGAAGCCGAGGTTAAAGAGACCTTTGACATTATTGCAGACTTTTTTCCAGAAGCACAGATTATCACTGAGCTGATGTGTAGAGCCACAGCAGGATTCTCGAAGCACCACGATACCGTTAAACATACCGGTGCGGTATTCCGATGGGGAATCGATAACGGTATTGAGCTTGAAGAGCTATGCCCAAAGCTGAAGCTGCTTAAAGAAGAAAGCTTTAATCTGGAAATGAGCAAATACACATTCCGCGGCTGGCTATTCGGTAATCTGCCTAAGTTCAAGCAGCTGAATAATAGACTGGCGGTATTTGGAGTGAAGGCTTACTCTCCTACCCCCACCGTTTCGGTATAGACTTCAATATCCCCCGACACGGAATGCAGGGGGATTAAACGATCCGTACTACTGAATTAAAAATACTGCCGTTTTGCCTCTGCACGGGGATGCAAAATCCATTCTACATCGGCATCGGTAAGCGTCATATTATAGAATTGTTTATAATATTCTTTTATTTTTTGATTCATATCGATATCGCCGAAAAGGTCGGGTCGGGCCGTTTTTGCAAACCACCACATAGCAAGCGGCGTATCGGTTGTGGGCGGCCACCAGCGGTGCATTCCAAACGGAAACTTAAAGACTTTCCGGTTTTTAACGGCATTTATACCGCTCCAATCATGTCCGGGAGCTGCAGTGTTGTTGTATAAATTATCCGGTGTCTTATCGGAAAAGGTTAAGATAAAGACCTGATCAGGCTGCCATTCATATATTTGTTCCATATTGATAGCTCCCTGAGTTGCCTTCCCTCCAAGGTTTATTCCGCCTAGCAAGTTTGCCCAGTATTGCCCGAACGATTTTTTTCCGGCAGAGGCGATGGTTGTGTCCGAATACTTACTGATAAACAGAATCTTATTCGGAGAGGCGAGCGGATGTTTTGCAATTCGTGCTTTAATTTCCTTTTCAACTTGTTCGCCGTAGGCAATAATCTGTTGAGCAGGGCTTTCCATTTGCAGTGTTTGAGCCATCGTATCCATCCATGATTTGAGGGTTACAAGCGGGCTTGCATCCCATCCGGTACTCGGATGTGCTAAGGCTACAGCAGCAATCCCGGCTTGCCGGAGAGGATCCGCAACCGATGCATCCATATAAAAGACAACATCCGGCTTGAGCTTAATCAGCTCTTCCAAGTTGAGCTTTCCGCCGGTATAAAACGCAGAGGAAATATTTTGGAAGTCCGGGGCATATTTCGAAAATATGCTGTACTTTGCCCCATTGACGGAATCGGGGGATACACCGACAATGTTACTCGTTTTACCTTGCTGAAACACGGTTAGAACCGTCGGTGTCGGCAGTGGACCTAATACAACGATTCGTTCGATCTTATTGGGAACCTCTACCGAATTTCCCTTAAAGTCTACAACCGTATGAGTTCCTGCTGCTGCGCTCACCGCCACGGTTCCGGCTGTCTTTGCCGGTTCATCTTTTTTACCGGCGCCGTAGACACCGCCCAACACAATAGAAAAAAACAATACCGTTATTAGTAGTTTTTTCATACCTTACACTCCTTCTGGTAAGTAATTGTTTTATTTCGCTAAAGATACCGCCGTTACAGCGCTGTACGGTATCCCTTTATGCGAAGCCCGAAAAATATCAACATGCACCTGAAAAACATCTTCCATTATCTCTGCGTTAATAACCGCCTCCGATTGCCCGAATATACTTTCTCCGCTGCGGGAGAGAATGAGCGACTTATCGGAAATACGCAGGGCATGGGCGGGGTAATGGGTGTTGAATACGCAGCATAAGCCGTCAACTTTTGCAAGCCGGTGAACCGTTTCCAAAATGATAAGCTGGTTGCGGAAATCCAAGTTTGATTCAGGCTCATCCAGTACCAGCATCTCCGGCTTGCTGCACAGTGCCCGGGCGATCAATACCATTTGCAGCTCTCCTCCGCTTAAACGGTTGCAATACTTGCCGCGTAAATGGGAAATGCCTACCGCTTCCATCGCTTCTTCACAGTATTGTCTATCCTTTTCGCCCGGCACGCCGAACAATCCGATGTGTACACTGCGTCCCAATAGAATCATCTCCTCTACGGTAAAAGCAAAGGGGAGATATTTTGCCTGCGGAACATAGGCAATACGCCTCCACAGCTGTTGTGCAGGAATTTCTACAATATTCTGTCCGTCAACCGTACTAGTGCCGGAATTCCATTGCAGCATCCCCATCATGCACCGGAGCAACGTTGTTTTCCCGACACCGTTGGGGCCAAGGATGGACAATATCTGCCCGCTCTCTATCGAAAAAGAAATATCCCGTAAAATCGGTACTCCGCCTTTAAATGCAAATGTCCCATTGTGAACCGCGAATATCACTTCCAGCCGCCTCCCGTCCGTTTTAGCAGTATGATAAAGAAAGGAGCTCCTACAAGGGCTGTCAGAATGGAAAGGGGAATTTCCGACTGCGTTGCACTGCGGGCGACTGTATCTAACAGCAGCATGAACACAGCACCGATGCTGGCGCTTGCAGGAATAACCCGCCGGTTATCACTTCCAAAGAGCATCCTGCCTACATGGGGCACCACGAGCCCTACCCAGCCGATTTGTCCGCACATAGAAACACTGGAAGCAATAACCGCTGCCGATGCGATAATGATCAGTAAGCGTATTTTCCGGAGATCGATCCCCATAGACTTTGCTTCATCATCAGATAAGGTAAGAATATTGCATTTCCACCGCGCAAGGATTAAGATTACCGTTCCTGTTACAATAATCGGCGCTCCTACGGCTAAACCTTTCCATGTGGCATTATTCAGACTCCCAAGCAGCCAATAGGTAATTGTCGGGAGTTTTTCTTCAGAATCGGCCGTGTATTTAATGAGCGATACCATTGCCTGGAATAGCGCAGACACCACAACGCCTGCTAACACCAGCATAACAATGGAGTTCTGCTGCTTTATTTTTCCTGCTTGATAGGTAAGGTATAGGGCAAGAATGCCGAAAACAAGGGCACTGAGCTGTACAATCAGCAGGCGTTGATCTGCCAGCAGTGCCAGTGCGGCGCCGAAACTTGCACCTGAGGCAACTCCAAGCGTATCGGGTGAAACCAGAGGATTGGAAAGCAGCGCTTGTAACCCTGCTCCGGCACTTGCCAATGCACAGCCGCAGAGCAGTCCTAACAGGATGCGGGGCAGTCTGATGCCGATAATAATGTGAGCTTCAACATTATCTTTTGCCAATGCGATATTATTGTGCGTAATGAACTGTATAATTGCGCGAATAGTACTGCTTGCCGGCACCGAATACCGTCCGATAGAGAGGCTGATCATCATTGCAATAAGCGGCGCTAAAAATAAGGCACAGCCAAATAAAACGGGATACTGCCGTCGGTTCTCTTTTTTGATCATTGTTGACATTGAAAAAAAGTTAGCATAAACTAACCATGTATTCTGTTGCCGTTGCAACAAAGAAGGAAAAAATGCTTAATTTTTGCACAGCTTTTTTAGCGCATTCTGCAGTATTTAAAGGTATCCCCGCTCAAGAAATTGATAAAGCTGTTTCCTGCCTTCACGGATTTTACCGGTTGCTTGAAAGCGGACAGGAAGTACATCCTATAGCTGATACTATCCCTTACGCAGGCATTGTGATTACCGGCTGCATTCATGTTGAACAAATTGGTATCGATGGGAAGATCATACTGCTTAAGCAAGTGCAAAGGGGAGACCTGTTCGGCGCAGAACTCAGTTGTCTAGAGCTGACAAATCCGTTTTTACGTATAGTAAGTGCTCAAAAATCAAAGGTGCTGTTTATCAAAGTGCCGTCTGCACAAAATAAGACGTGCCGAACCTGTCCGTATAAGATGACTGTTTTAGAGAATATCCTCAGGGAAGTTGCACGTGATGCAGTATATCTGAATCTGAAAATTCAGCTTCTTTCACAGCCGACACTTCGTGATAAACTGCTGTTTTACCTGAATGTAATGCATGACTCGCAGCACTCTCATGTTTTTACGATCCCTTTTACGCGGGAAAAACTGGCGCAGTTTATTTGCGCTGATAGAAGCGCGGTATCGCGGGAGTTGAGCCGTATGCAGCGCGAAGGTATTATCACAATTGAGGGGAAACAGATCAAGTTTGTGTTGCACCGGCAACAGACGGTAAACGGATAAATCCGGTATAAGTAATGTATGGAAGATTTAAAGGCTATTTTGGATATAAACCGTGCGTTGTATAAAAGATTCGGCTTACCGCTGCCGATTTTTGATGAGCTTATTACAGGCTTCCGCTGGATGATGACAGCTGATACCAACTCACATATAAGCCTTGCACTGCGTGTTGAAGAAAATATAAGCCCTGAACAATATGCGAAAATTGCAGCGGAGCTTTACGGTAAGCCGGTAGACGTATGTATCGAACTACTGCTTAAACAGCATAATCCTCATCTACGGAATCTCATCGTAAGTTTAAGCAGTTTGATGAGTAAACCGCTCAATACGGCGGAGCTTCTGGCTAAGCGCGGCATTGTGAGGACGGAAGGTCTGCAATTCCGGTATCAAACGGAAGGAAAAAAGGTCGGACTTATCGGGTTCGGTGTTTATATGAACCGTTTTTTGAACCGCTGTAAAGAATTTCATGTATTTGATTTACGGAAACCGGAAGCAATTCTAAGTTATCGCTATAAAAACGGGCTGCAGCGGTTTCCGGAAGGCATACAGTGGCATCTTGGACACAATGCCGCTGATTTTTGCGATATACTCAGTACGCTTGATATTATCATTATGTCAGGCAGCACCATCGTGAATAATTCATATACGGCATTGCGGCAAGCGGGATCCAATGCGGAAATTGTAGGCTTGTACGGACCGAGTTGCGAGCTTTGCCCCGATTACTTTTTTGAGCAAGGGTATAACTATATGTTCAGTACCTCGGTTAGGGATAAGGAAACATATTTGAAGACTGCCCTCGGCGCAGAGCAGACATACCGTGAATTTGACTATATGGATATTTATGAACTTGAAAGGAAAAGGGCATCTCTCAAGTAACAATAGAAGTGTCGAGGTGTGCTTCTCTATAAAACTTTCTGTAGGAGATTATGATGTACGAAGCTGGACATGTTTTTTTAGCAAGAATCGGTAAAACGACGCTGCGTCCGGGCGGTATTGAGGCTACCGAATGGCTGATTGATCAGGCTGCGATAACACAGGAGACAAAGGTTCTTGAGGTTGCGTGCAATAGAGGGCGCACCATGATTCAGTTGGCAAAGCGGTTTGGCTGTAAGGTTACCGGTGTCGATCTTGATGAAAATGCCTTACAAAATGCGAAAGCTAATATCGAAAAAAATAATCTACAAGATAAACTTACGCTGATACACGGAGATGCAACGGCATTACCGTTTGAAGATAATAGTTTTGATGTTATTATCAATGAAGCAATGCTGACCATGCTGGTGGGCGACCGCAAAGACAAAGCTCTCAAAGAGTATTTCCGTGTGCTTAAACCGGGCGGTAGAGTAGTAACGCAGGATGTCTTTTTTACCGTTAAAGATGCGGCACAGCAAAAGGAACTCAGAATTGGTTTAAGCAAGGCGATTAACGTAAATGTCGAGCCGCTTGACGCCGAGGGGTGGGAGAGTCTTTTCTCCCGGAATGGATTTACCGTAACACAGAAATGCGGAATAATGACGCTACTCAGCCCCCGCGGTTTACTTCGCGATGAGGGCTTATGGAATACGCTGCATATTATCCGGTCTGCACTCAAAAAAGAAAACAAAGCAATGTTCTCCAAGATGTACCGTTACTTTAACGGACACAAGTACGAACTCGGCTATATCTGTAACGCGGGAATAAAATAGGCATCGGTTTAATGCTTAGTGTTCAGCTCAAAGCCACACCACCGCATCAAAACACAACTGTAGTGCGCGCTCATAAGAAGCAATTCCCCAATCTCTTTCGTTATAGGTTTCA
>CAUPUT010000059.1:0-8579 GCA_963514615.1 uncultured Treponema sp. | reverse complement strand
ATAATTTTAACAAAACCGACGATTTATATGATCCTAATTTTTCTATAGACAGTAATAATACGGAAAAATTAGATATGTATGGTGTATGGCTTAAAAAAAAGAAAGATACTGTTGAACCGCTCGACATGGAAGAGCCTCAAACCGAAAGCGATTCCAATGCGGATAAAGACATGGAAAGCATAAATTTCGATGACGATTTCTCATTCTCCGATATGGATACCGACATCGAGATACCGGAGTTTAATGAACTGAAGGATGACAATTCTTCGGCGGAAATTCCGCTGAAAAAACCGACTCCTTCATATACTGACAGCGATTCTTCCGAAGTTGCGCTCGATGAAGACAGCTTTGAATCGTTGGATTTGGATGACTTTTTATCGGATGACAACCAAACGGAAGGCTCGCATCAAGAGACGTCCGAAACTTTTGTCGAAGAAGAACCGATAGATCTTGATTTTACCGAAATGACGGACGATACGACAGTTTCGCAGAATAATGGCGAACCTCCTGCAGGCCTCGAAAACTTCAGTGAAATTTCGCTTGAAGATTTTGAAGATGCTGCTCCGTCGAGTACCGATGAGTTTGAACCGGTCGAAGATTTTGACGATATTCTCAAAAATGATGATTCCGAAGCGCAAAAAGCCGAACACAACGAACGGAAAGATGAGGCTGCCTTAGATATTAATGTTACGGCGGACGATGAAGCGTCAAAAGCGCAACCGATTTCCGAGCTTTCCTCACAAGTTGTGGAAGACAATGCCGATATTTCAATTTTCGGCGCGGATGAGGATAAAACCGACGAAAAAACTTCCGATACAAAAGAAGCAGCTTTCTTTGACGATATTGAAGCGGTAAAACAGGATCTGCTTTCAACCCGCCAGTCTGAAGTATACGAAAATGATGAAGACAAAACGGAAGTGCCTATTCCTGAAAAGGATGCAAAAAAGGCGATGAACGCAGCAACAGCTGCTCCCCAAACATCCACAGCAGAACAAGACAAATCTACCGAATTGCTGATGAAAATCGCTCACGAAATCAGCGATCTGAAAGCCGAACTTAACAGTTTGAAAGCAGGTATGGCGGCTCAAGCAAAAGCCGTTCCTGAAATGCCGACCAAAGACGACGCTGCAGTGCATCAGGCAAATAAAACTATCGAGACGGAAAATTCGGGCTTTTTCAGCGATGACGACACTGATGAAACGATTGCCCTGACCGGGGATGAGTTAAATAATATCCTTATCACTGCGGATTTTACCGAAGAACGGAATGCCGAAGAAGGAGAGCGGACTGTTGTCGAAGAGTCGCAGGCGGTGGAAACTGCTAAAAACTATGAAGTACCGCCCGTGCTGACTAAAGATATTGATCCGGAAATGGAAGAAACTCCACCGGTCGATCATGCATTTGAAGATAGTATTGAAGAATCGCATCCGACGAATGCAGACAGTAATTATAAACCCGAAACGGAAGGAGAGAAACTCCTTGCTTCCGATCCCGTCTTTAATGTTGAAGCGGCTCCTATTACCTCGTTACCCGAAGATCTCAGCTATCTTGACGACCAATCGGATGTTGCAGACGAAAGCATTGAACTTATCGACGAAGATTCAACAGCGGAGCAAGAAGAAACCGAACTTGAAGAAGTTGAAGATGCGGAACCTGCAGATGACGAAACCGACTTTGAAGATATAAACATCGAATCTTTCGATATACCTTCCGAGCAAGAGATTGAAGTTCCGCTTTCCGATACGGAACCGGTTACCGAACAAGAACAATCGACTATTAAGATGACCGAAGGTCGAACCATTCATGAACTTCAAAAAGACGAAGATTTCCCGAATCCGTTTGCCGACGACTCAACCACCGCCGAAACGGAGACAAAAGAAGAAATTATCGAAGAGTCTTTTACCGACGACGTTCCTGCTGTCGAACCGGAAATTGAAGAAACCAAACCCGAAGTCTCGGAAGAGTCAATCGAAGAATTGACTGCTGTTTCTGAAGATGCAATTCCCGAATTGGAACCGGAAGCAGAAAACGAAAATGTACCCGGGGAATCGAAACAAGAAACTCTGTTACAGGCAGCAGCAAAAAAACGAGAAGCGACCATTTCCATCCCGCTAGAGCTTAAAAATGAGATCAAATCGGTTCTCTCTTATATGGATCAACTCTTGGAAGCATTGCCCGAAAAGAAGATCGAAGAGTTTGCTAAGTCTGAATATTTTGAAACTTACAAGCATCTTTTTGAAGAATTAGGTATTTCCTAATAAGAGAACCTTTTCCCACAGTTATGCAATTTCTGCATAGCTGTGGCTCGCTCATATGTCTCCTTTTCGTCTCCATTCAAAATACAACCCACATAAAGAAGCGGAACAATTTGCCGCAGCCGTTGAAGGGTATCCTTCGATTATTGTCATAACGGAACCGGGTGAATCTTACCTTGCACCCGTACTGAAAGCGAAATTTCCTTATACAAAATGCATTGCAGTGCGATACAGCAAAACACTTTTTTCCGATTTCGATAATCTTTGGGATGCCGTCTGGCGGCCGAAAGGCGGCAGCTTACCTTTTTTTCTGCTGTCGCATATACCCGATGAACAATTGGCAGGAACTCGTTTTTTAAGCTGGAAACCTGCCGATAAAGCTTTTCCCAATGAGGCAGATGCAATATGGAAAGACATCCGGTATACAATCGATATCCTTACAAGCGTCATGCATACCCGCTCCTTCTTCGGAAATAAGTGGCTCAAAAACACGTTCGATAACTTTATAAGACTTGAACACCCTGCTATTCCGCACTTCGGAATGCGAGATTTTATCCTAGCGGGAGCGGGGCCGACGCTGGAACAGCTTACTGCGCGGCAAGCAGCACCCTACTCTCTTCTTGCCGTATCATCAGCGTGCGCAGCCTTGACGGCGCGGCATATTCCGATAGATCTGTGCGTAAGCACCGATGCCGGCTATTGGGCATTACAGCATTTTGATAAGCTCCCTGCAGGCGTGCCCGTTGCCTTTCCGCTCGAAGCAGCGGTTCCCACATCGATACTACAGACACATCCCTGCATACCGCTTTCCTACAACTCCCCATTGGAAACCATGCTCTTTACAGCGGCGAACTTACAATCGATAACTGCACGTGAAAACGGCACCGTAACGGGAACAGCCTGTGAGCTGCTGTTGCAGCATACCGACCGCACTATCATACTTGCCGGTGTTGATTTGGCTGCTGCAAAAGGCTTTGCCCATGCACGACCGCATGCGAGCATCTCACGACTTTTTACTGTTGCAAACAAACTTAACCCGCTTGCAGGAGCACTGACCGTGCAAAACTTTGCGGTGCAATCACTCGAAACCTACCGACAATGGTTTTTACAGCTGCCGCCTGAATCCGCACGGAGACTTTTCCGCACCGGTACGGGAGGTGCCCCACTCCCGAATATCAAATCCGTAGATCTAACAACCGACGTCATCGAAAATACTCAGTTCGTTTGTCAGCAGGTAGGTACTACCGTCCATACGCACAATGCACGATTCGGCAGCGATAATGCCTCTGCCGAACATAAACACGACACCTTAAATGAGACACGGCTTTCTGCAGCTCCCTACACAACCCTCTCCCGTATGGAGCGCACGCGGATAGCGCTTACACTGTTAAAGACGCTGTATACAGAAATTCCGGTGCTTATCGCAGCGGAGCCAACACGACTGACGGAGAATGCACCGAGCCTTGAAAAACAGATATGCGCCTTGTGCAGCTACACCGCTTACTGCAAGACAATCAAAAATCCGACAGATAAACAAACGCAGGCAAACCTAACCGAACAGATAAGCCGTGTACTCGGAACGCTCATTAAAAGGATAGAAGCATGACGGTCCTAGAGAAGAATCTTGCCGCGATAAAACTTACACAACCTGATATTGCAGAAAATCTCCAACATTCGCGCATGGGAACCGCCTATAAAGGTATCACGACGGCAAAAACGGGAGAACCGATACCGCTCTTTGCATCGGGACAGGCACTGCAATCTCTCTATAATCCGGCACGGGAAGCGGAACGCGCCGTTACTGCATCCGTAGGTTTTATGCTTTTTTGCGGACTCGGTAACGGTGCCCGAATCAAAATCTTTTTAACTAAATATCCTCACTCATTTTGCGCAATTACGGAATCCGATTATGAATCGTTCAAACAGCTGCTTTCGCTTATCGACTATACGGATCTGTTATCTGACAACAGGGTGTTTCTCTTGCCGCCGTGCACCGATAATTCTTTTGAATCCGCTCTTACGTCAGCCTACTTACCGGCCATACACGGTACCTTCGGCTATCACATCCTGCGAACATGGAGCGAATACTATAAGACTCAAACAAAAGATGTACCGCATCACATCGAACACGCCCTCGAAAAAATCAAAGCGGATTTTTCCGTTCAAGTTCATTTCGGGAAAATCTGGCTGCGGAACATTTTTTTGAATTTACGCCTTGCAGGATCCACTACCCCCCAATACCCTCAGACAGATACTACCAGAACGGCGCTCATACTGGGTGCAGGTCCGAATTTAGAGAAAAGCCTATTGCCGCTAAAAAAACACCGGCAGCGATATACGCTCTTTTGCACCGACACGGCTTTCCCCGCCGTCCGTGCACATGGTTTTACACCGGAATTTTTTATCGCACTTGACCCGCAACATATTTCGTATCAGCACACCATCGGCGCCATCCCCAAAGAAACAACCGGTATCTTTGACCTTTCAGCTCAAACCGCTACGGCGCGCCGCTTCTACGAAAACGGCAACGCCTTCTTTTTTACGGCAGGCGGTCATCCGCTCATCCAAGCAGCCGCACTTTTTTCCCCCTTTCCGCCGCTTACGACAAGTTCCGGCACTGTAGCTGTCGCCGCTTACCATGCTGCCCAAGCACTCGGTTACCGGCATATCGAATGCAGCGGTATGGATTTTGCCTATACCGGCGGCAAAGCATATACGCGGGGTACCTATCTTTCGGAACAATACGCCGCCAGCGCCGTACGCATCTGTCCTCAAGAACATTCATTTGTCCGCCTCATGTTCCGTACCGCAACCTACAGCGAGCAAACCGAGATCGGCATCACCTATCACACGGCGCTTTTGGATTCCTATCGGGCAGCTTTTGAAGCGGAAAAACACAGCACTATCCGATGGCACCGCGGCGATTTTAAACAATTTCCATACGCTGCGTTTCTCAAATCCTTTACTCAAGGTTTAAAACACAACGAACGGAATAACATCACAAGCCTGCTGCCCGCACTGGCGTGGTGTCAAACGCATAGAAAAGAAAATTTCACCGATATGGAACTTGTATCGGAGTTCATTTCAGGGTATACTAATACATGATGAAAAAAATAGTGATGTCGATATATGCCGCGTGTGCAATGCTTGTTATTGCCGGAAGTTTATTATGGTTCGTTTTTACTTTACACAGCGACGCTGCGGCGGGAAAAACAGCAGCGCTGAATAATTTTAAAGTGTTTGCCCAACATACCGGCGAAATTCTATCGGAATCCGCACAAGAACCCGATTTAGCTCGTTTACAACCACAGTTTGAACAACTGTGCCGTAATTATCAAAAATATGTTCAAGCCGTCGTTATTAAAATTTCTACAGGCATTGTATTTACATGGCCTAAAGATACCGATATTTTTTCATACACCGAGCAATATACCGTCGAAGTAAAAAACCTTCCGCTTTTTTTTACTGCAGCTCAAATGCATATCCCGATTAAAGAAACCGACAACATGGTTACCGTCCATGCGGCACTCCGAACACTTCCGATCAAAACGATCTTTAACCGAGGCCGGATAGTTTTTTTCCTACTATTACTGATTGTAATGATGACCGTCATAGTGTTAGTCTTTTCATATATGGACGTAAAACCAGAGGCAAGTAAACCGGCCTTTACAAGCTGCACCCGTATGCAGGAAACGGATACCGCTGATTTAAATAACATCCAACCCGATATTATACGACCCGATGAATATTCCGCTGCAACAGCATCACAGTATGAAAAAGATACCATACCGCAACAAACACTCTCTCAACCGGATATCGCTCCTGCTCCGCAACAGAATCATTCAAATGCTTACGAAAATCCGACAAGCCTACACGAAGAAACGGCAGCGAAAGAACGCACAGCAAAGACAAACACATCAGAGACTCCGTTACCCTTACATGAACAGCTTGAATCGTTAAACCGCTTGCATATCTACGATGATGAACCGTACCGAAAAACACAAACCGAACCTCAAGAAAACAGTTCCGGAATGCCAACCGATAATAACCGGGTAGAACAACGGAATAGCGTCTACGCCGATACACCTGTATCGGAAAAAATAGCTGTACAGGATATTTCGAAAACCGAAAACGACTCGAAACGCAGTAATGATAGCGTGAACTTTAATGCTGAAAATTACGGATCTTTTGAAAATCACACTCAAACCATAAAATCACCAATCGAAGTGCAAGGTGCTCCCGAAGCGGCGACGGCGGTTACTAGGTTTGAAAATACACCGCTCGCGGATAAGGCGCACAACAACAGCCATTCACTTGAACAGGCTACTCTTATCGAAGAATTGACAACTGCCATTACGGAAACCGCCGTCGCCGAAGAAGATTTAACTCTCATGCTTATCCATGCAACCGATATTTCGCATAACCAGCAAATTATCCATCTATTGCGGTCTACGCTTGACCGTATCCATAAAATATTTATCTTTAATCGGGATACACTCGGTCTAATCATTTTTTATGCACCGCTGGATCAAGCGATGCAGACTGCAAGCAGCCTCTATGACGAAATTCATGTGCGGCTTGAAGATCCGATTAAAAAATCACTCGGCATCGGACTTACCACGAGAGCAGGACGGCTAATCCCTGCACCTCGTATGATCGAAGAAGCGGTGGCAGCAATCGGAAAGGCAACCGAAGAAGGCTGCGACCCTATTGTCGCCTTTAGAGTTAATCCGGATAAATACCGACGATGTCTTGCTCGATTAAGCTAAGATAATTGTATTGGGAACCGGTTGACAGAGCGATATACTCTTATTATTATGCTTTTGCTGTTTACCCAACGGCGATGGGGATGTCTCACAAGTTTATTACTTTTTCGACATTCCAAAAATACAATGGATGGTTTACTATGAGTAACAAAGTTTCTTGCTTTTTCGGAAATCACTTTTTATCAGCGGCGCCTTTCGACGATGACGACAACTTCGAAGACAATTTTGATGATGATTTCGATGACGATGACTTCGACGACGATTTTAACGATGATGACTTTGACGATGACTTCGATGATGACTTTGACGACGACGACTTCGATGATGATTTTGAAGATGACGACTTCGATGAAACCTATGACGATGGCTTCGACGACGACTTCGATGAATAGCTGATAACAAAATCGATAGGGCTGCTAAAAATCGGCAGCTCCGCTCGGATCCGATCATTTTACCAATATATTGCATATGAATACAAAGTAAACCGATAAAAGTAAAAGAGGCTCCTTTATTCAGGTACGTAAACCGAATCAACAAGCCCGACGCAAAGCGTTCGTCAAAACTATACATCCATGTATAGTTTTGACTGCGAGTTGTAGGTCTGCCAAAATATCGCTACTCTGACAGGATGTCAGTGGTCAACGACAAGTTTTTCTGACAAAAAACTTGTCACTGTTCGGAACCACCGCCGTCCGTGGCGGTAGAGGTACGGCAGGGAATTAAACCCTCCGCACGAATAACGGTAACAGCTTATATGGAAGCTGTATCACGGCGATGCTGATGCAGAAATTCAAAATCGGCAAGATATTGTAGGCGGGACTGTACCAGATAGAGTAATTCGTTGTACATATCGAAGTTCACTTCCAATGCAATGGGAAATACGTACACTTCAGTCTCATCACAATATCGTTTGATAAACTCAGGGTCATTGACAAACCCCAAACTAATCATATTGCTGATACGGTCGGCGCACTTTAATACCTTTGCACGCTGTGAACCGTGTCTGATAATATGCTGTAAATACTCAGCCTTCGTCTGCCCCTGCCGACGCGTAACTTCCATAACTAATTCATAGACAGCCGAAGATTCCGAGTCGATAGAAAGCAGTTCATTCACATTAAAATCAGGCACGTCTTCCAGTACATCATGGACGATTGAGGCCTTTAGCAAAATGCTATCGATATAGCCGTAGTCGATAAGCGTACCCATTGTGTCGATTTGGTGCCGAAACATATTACCACCCGCATGACGCGCCTTTCCCCGCAAGCTGGTTGCCAAATGAATATAAGGGGCAAGATACATTCCTTTTAACAGTGCTACTTCATGTTGTTCCATCTTCTCCTCCTTTTTTCCGAACTATACGAGATCGTGCAAATACAACGTAAATTTTTCAATCCGCCGTTCTGCCCCATGCAGCTTTTCTTTTTCCCCTTCGACAACCTCCGCCGGAGCATGAGCTGTAAAATTCGCATTCGAGAGCTTTGCCGTCAAACGGGATACCGTCTGTTTTTCTTTTTCGAGTTCTTTTGTAAAGCGTGCAGCCAATTGACTGCGGTCT
>CAUPUT010000058.1:0-8697 GCA_963514615.1 uncultured Treponema sp. | reverse complement strand
GTGAGTAGAAAAAAAAATGCCGTAAAAAATCCGCAAAAGTTTTGCTTTTTCGTGGATTTTTTACGGCATTTTTTCCGTTGTTTTTATAAAAATGTATGGGAAATAGGAAACAGGTTAAGAAAAGAGGGTATTTGCAGCTCGCTTTCCGCTCTCAGGCAGCCCTTCTAATAAGAGCTCTACAGACCGACGACTGTAGTAGTCTACCATAGTCGTCGAAGTATGTCCAGTATAGTTTTTTAAGTCTTCCGCCGACATCACACGCCGCATACGCGAAACATAGGTATAGCGTAAAGAATGCGGCACCAGCTTCCTGCCATCCGCCGGAGCAAGACGCTTAATTCCTTTACCATACGGAATTAAGTCTATTTTCTGCAATGCACGATAAAAGACGCTCCGTGCATACTCTCCCCGTATCGGCTTACTATTTTGTACAAAGCAATAATCATCGGCGCACAAATTATTATCATCAATCCATTTCCGCATTATTTTTATCGTCATATCCGGCAGATAAACCATTCGCAACTTAGGTTTATCAACAGAGCCTGCCTTATTATAAACAGTCCGTTCCCCTTCTTTTTTACAAAATCCGTCAATAATAAGTATCTTTTGATCAAAGATAAACTGTTTTACCCTTACAGCTCTTACCTCACCCAATCGCATTCCAGCCGAAAGGCACAACAAAAAGAATAAATACATCATCTCATTAGGAAAATTATCTTCTTTAAACAATAAATTAAGTTCTTCTGTAGTAAGAATATCTGCTTTTTTAGAATGTCGTACAAAAGTCCTGAAAAGAGGTTTTACAACAGCACAATCAAACCACATTGCTTCTTGAAAGATTTCAGAAAATACTGATAGATAGGAATTTTTCCAACTGCCGGAACGCTTAACGGTAAACAAGTATCGCATAATCTCTTTAGGATTTAAAGTCTGTATGTCGTAATTGCCCCATTTTTCAATTATCTGCTCAACATAGCCACGAGATATTTGTAATGTTTCCAACAAAACGGACAATCCCAGTTGTGATCGCCGTGATACATGGTCGCTTCCGGTTAAAAACATCGTTTGCGCAATATCTTTGACTGTTATATTGGCACTTTTATCCTGTAAAGGTGGTAATGACCGTATGTAGGATTCAGCACCAGAACGGTTGTTACAATTTTTACACGCTTTTTGTATTTGCCTGCCGTTTTGTGTGTAATAGTAATACCATTTGTAGATTTTCTTACCGTTTTTTATTTTCGGCTTTTTAAAGACATGATAATCCATATATAAACTCCCGACGTGACCTTTACTTGACCTGTTAAAAATCGAGCAAAGCTATCAGTTTGATAAGTCTATATACAGCAAGGAATAAACTATGGGCGCTGACGGGATCGAACCGCCGACATTTTGGGTGTAAACCAAACGCTCGTACCAGCTGAGCTAAGCGCCCTAATAATAGAAACGACTATATATAAACCCGATAAAAATGTCAACCCCCGGTACGATAACGTGCGACATCGGAAATGTTACCACGAGCCGGAAGAACCTCCGCCGCCAAAGCGGCCTCCTCCTCCGCTGAAACCGCCGCCAAAGCCTCCACTGCCAAAACCTCCGCCGCGTCCTGAATAACCTCCTCTCCGTCCTGATGAAAGAAATAGTAACGGCCAGAATAAACCGCCGGGCATAAAACGGGAACCGAACAGAAAGATAATAATCAGGAAAATGATGAGCGGCAGCGGAATAGAATCGTCATCTTGCCGACGGGCTTCTTTTGCGGTCTCGCTGATGAGGCTTTCGTCTTGAAGTGCAAGCCCCGCAAGGTTTTTTATCCCTAAAAGAACCCCTTTTCCGTATTCTTGCTGTTTAAAGAGAGGTGCGATGATTGAACGGATAATCCTGCTGCTTTGCGCATCAGTGATACGATCCTCAAGGCCGTATCCCACTTCGATACGCAGCTTGCGGTCTTGCGCGGCAATTACTAAGATAACGCCGCTGTCCTTGCCTTTTTGTCCGATCTGCCATTTTTCTGCAACACTGATGGAGTAATCTTCAATACTTTCGCCTTCCAACGAAGGGATGGTCAATACCGCTATCTGTAAATCGCTTTGGCGGTCAATATTATATAAATATGCATTTAATTCCTGTGTTTCATTTGCTGTGAATATATGTGCATAATCGTTGACCGGACCGTTCATGGGCGGAACGTCAAGCGCAAGCAGAAAGGCGCTTTGCACACAAAGATAGGCAATAAAGATAAACCGGCACGGATATTTTGAAAATTTCATAGCTTCCCCTTTAGTTTTATGATGCGGCGGAGGAAAGGCGCGTAATACACCGTTTGATCATAGAGAACGGGAATCCTTTCCGTTGAAGTGCACTGTAGAGTTTTTGATCGGTATAGCCCTTGCGGATAAGGCTGCGTGCTGCTCCTTCGCATAGTTCTGCTTCGTCAATCTCCGCAAAAAAATCATTGAGTGCTTGCTTTGCCGTGTCCGCAGTGATTCCTCGTTTACGCAGTTCAGAAAAGAGGCGTGCATACCCCTCTTTTTTTGAAAGGCTCCTCGTATGTAAATATGCACCGGCAAAGCGGGAATCGTCAAGAGTACCTTTGGCACGTAAATAATCCAGTGCGGGCTGATATTCGTTTTTTATATAGCCTTTTTTTTGCAATTTGACTGTTAGTTGATAAGAGGAATGTTCGGCACGGTTAAGATAGGAGGCTGCTTGTTTTTCAGCTAAGAAACGCCGACCTGCCTGATAAAGATTTTCTGTTTGTGTTTCTGTAAGGGGGAGGGGAAGCTCCTCTATCGCAAGCGGTTTATCGAAGTAACAAAACCTGCTTACAATAGAAACATCCCCGGAGAGTATCAGTTTGATCGTTTCCGAGGATGTATATTCCGCAGCGATAATAGTAGGATTAACGCTTGCTGAACTGGAAGCGTCGGCGGGCACCGCGTTGGCCATATTTTTTACGTTCGACCATTCTTGAATCGCGAGTTAATAAGCCATTCGCTTTAAGCGAGCTGTGGTTAGAGGCATCTACCTGTGCAAGCGCACGGGCGATACCGTGCGAACAAGCACCTGCCTGTCCGTTTAAACCGCCGCCATATACGGTAATGATGATATCATAGCGGGTATCGCTGCCGGTAACAAACAAAGGCCGTTTTGCCATTTGAACCTGTTCGGGAGTGGCAAAGTAGTCGTCCATATTCTTATTGTTGACGGTTACCGCACCTTTCCCTTCGCGGATATAAACCCGTGCTACCGAGGTTTTTCTTCGTCCTGTTCCTATTCCGATATTTTTCACAACCATTTCTCCTAAAATTATAACGCTACCGCAACAGGATTTTGTGCCGCATGCGGATGTTCGCTACCTGCATAAATTTTCACATTTTTAAGCAGTTTACGCCCGAGCGGGCCTTTGGGCAGCATACCTTTCACCGCGATATACAGCGGTTCGGTCGGTTTTTTCCCGATAAGGGTATTGAAATTGACGGACTTGAGGCCTCCGGGGAAACCTGTGTGATGGTGATACATCTTATCCTTATCTTTATTCCCCGTAACGGCAACTTTATCGGCATTGATAACGATAATATAATCGCCTGATTCCTGATGAGGTGCGTAGAGAGCCTTGTGCTTTCCTCGAGCCATTGCAGCAACTTTTACAGCAACCCGCCCAAGCGGCTTTCCTGCAGCGTCGATAACATACCAGCTCCGCGGTATTTCACGCTCTTTATAAAAAATTGTCTTCATCTTTTGTGTACCTTATATATTTTTATTGCAGATAATGTGGGTAAAACACTATATCAAAAAAGCGGTTATGCAGTCAACCCGCAGCATTTATTCGTCTTTATTTTCTCCTACTTTCATCGCTGCTTCTTCTTTTCTCGCATCCTGCTTGTCTTTGATGTCCGCAATACCGATAAACACAGCAATTAATCCGACAAAGGCTGTAAAAATCGGTAAGCCGCCGCGCAAAAAGAGTAGAATATCTTTTCCCCAGCCGAGTCCAAAACCGGCAGTCTCCGGCGGAAGCGCTGCAAAAACCGTAAAGAGAATCATTGCTGCCCCAATAATAAGCGCAATCATACCAACCTCCTATTAAAGAATGACCCGTACACGATTCGAACGTGCGACCTGTTGCTTAGGAGGCAACCGCTCTATCCACCTGAGCTAACGGATCAAAAGATTATGCTGCCTATATCGGCATATCAGCTATGCTTCTTAAACAGCCTGTATCTTAGTGAGTATAGAAAAAAAAACGGCCTTTTACAAGCCCTCTTGCGGTCATTCCATACGCTATTATAGACTCTTAGCTTTGAACAGCGGCTTCAATTTCACCATCGGCGAGCCTAATACGAAGTTCGCGGGCAGCTGCCGCATCCTGTGCATGGCGGAGTACAAGTCCCGTCTGCCGGTTGTACACGATAGAATACCCTCTGTTGAGAATTTCCTGCGGGTTTGCCCCTTCAATGGTACGGGTTAGTAAGGCGAGCCGATGTTTTGTGTCGGTAAGCCGCGTCTGCATTGTGTACAGCAGATTTTCTTTTGCATCGTCAAGGCGCATCAAAAGCGGCTGCTCGATGCGGCGGAATTTCATCTCAAGCGACTCCGGTGTAAAACCTTTAATCGTAAGGCGAATCCTTTCCACTGCGCGGCCGATACTGTGCAGCATATCGGATTGTATTTGAGTAATGGTCTCGGTGATTTCGTCCAAGACCGGTACGGCAAGCTCGGCGGCGGCAGACGGCGTGGGCGCGCGTACATCCGCTGCAAAGTCGGTAAGCGCCCAGTCGATTTCGTGCCCGACTGCGCTGATAACGGGAATTTCAGAAGCGGCTACAGCACGGACAACAGCCTCATCGGAGAAGGGGAGCAAATCTTCCAAGGAGCCGCCGCCTCTTCCGATAATGATAAGCTCCCCAAGCTTATACCGATTGGCGGTTTCCAGCTGACGTGCCAACACAGGCGCCGCCTCCGCTCCCTGCACGGGAGCGGGAAGCACGGTAACACTTACCGTGCGGTTCCTGCGCGAAAGTACAGTGAGGATATCGCGCAGGGCGGCGCCCGTTGGGCTGGTAATCACGGCGATACGGAGCGGGAAAAACGGCAGCGGGCGCTTTCTGTTTTGGTCGAAAAGGCCTTCCTGCGCAAGTTTCTGCTTCCGCTCTTCCAGCATTTTCAGGATAGCGCCTTCTCCGGCAAGCTCCATCGTTTCAACGATTATCTGATATGAACCCCGCTGCTCATATACCGACAGCGAACCTGATACGATAACCTTGAGTCCGTCTTTCGGCTCAAAGCCGAGCGTCCATGTACGGCCTTTAAACATAACCGCTTGCAGTGCGGCTTTTTCATCTTTTAGGGTAAAATAGAGGTGCCTGGTGCTTGAAGGGCGGCAGTTGGAAATCTCCCCCGCGATGCGGAGGGATGTAAAATTTTGCTCAAAAAGCGATTTGATAATGCCGGTAATTTCTTGTATCGAATATACGTGATCCATACCGGCATCATATCATAATACTATAAAAAATCCATGCTGTAAAAAAACTACTTAAACAACGAGCGGGGAACAACAATTTCCGGCATACCGGAAGCATACGGCCCGACTTGGTATTGACTAAAGACAATGCGGACGGAATTTTTTTCAAGCTTAAATATTGCAAAATTTTCTTTTGTGGGTTCAGTGCCTTTGTTAATCCAATCCTCGTCGGATGAAAATTTCTGTTTTTGAACTTGTGCATTCAGCTGTTTACGCGCCTCGGTTGAAAGAGTTGCCAGCCAATCTTTCCGAGCCGGTTGCACCGCTTCTTCCAATGAGAGGAGCTTCTTGGTCTGCTTGCTGTACGTTATCGGGATAAGATAGGTGCTCCCATGTGCTCCGCCCGTATATTCGTACACAGTTAATAAAAAACTGATATGATTGGTATCCTCGTATACCGAGCTGCTGTCGATATCGAATTCAAAAACTTGCGGATAGGCGGGCGCTTCTGCAGAAAAGAATTCATTATTAAAGGCTTCAAGATTCTTTTGCACGATGTCCGAAACTTGTGCGTTTAGAAGCGGCTCTTTTTCAAAAACGGGATAGTCGATGTCAGCCTCATAGTTGATGCCCTTTTTCTTGTTTTTATCTTTATCCTTTGCATAGACCGAGAGTGGCAGGCAGCATAGCATCAAAATAAAACCGAATGTTGCACTTATACGTAAAGTGCGATGAAAATTCTTCATATTATTCTCCTGTAAGGTTGTTAATCGTATGCATCATATTATCGTAGAAATCGTTGGTGAAAGCTGTACCTATGGGGAAGTCCGAGCCCTCTACCTATTACTTAAATACTGCACCGATGATTGGTAAAACATCTGCAAAGTTTGAAAGGTTACCGCATAACAAACCTCGCATACATTACTTTCAAAATCACCCCATCTATGTTATAGTATTAACCACTGAGCGAGGGAGAACATAATTAATGATGTTCCCTGCCTTGTAGATAATAAAATCATCGTGCTGGCTGAGCATCAGTCAACCATAAATGAAAATATGCCATCGCAAAGACTGTACTTCTACCTTAAGTTTTAATTTATTATACCGATACTCAACGAGATGATAGATTTTTCTTTTTCGCATATTGAATCAAAAGATACTTCCTATGATCGTTTCGGTGAATTTTATCAAATATATAAGAATATCTTGTTTGGTAAGATTATGATACATTTGGATGCATGGTTTGAAGCAAATATGTGTGCGGTATTAGGAGGCTTGCTTGATATAATAAAACCCGTTAACCAAATTTCTATTACATCAGATAATACCAGAATAGTAACGATACTTAAAAAGAATGGCTTTTTAGCGAACTATGGATATAGTGTAGAGTATGATCGAAATAACACGACAATACAATATTTAAAATTAAAAGCAAACGAAAACAGGTATTTTAGTTCCTATGTTAATAATGAATTGTTAACAAAAGCAGGGTTTCCTTCGATGACGGAAGCATTGAAAAGAAAAATATCGGAATCAATATATGAGATTTTTGTAAATGCGCAAATGCATAGTAAGTCAGAATATATCTATACATGTGGTCAGTTTTACCCCAAAAAGCAAAAAATAGCATTTACGATTGTTGATATGGGACAGGGCTTTAAAGCGAACATTAATAACCGATTTCGTCATAATTTATCATCTATCCAAGCTATAAAATGGGCTACTGAGAATGGCAGCACTACAAAAACCGATGCTCCGGGCGGTATTGGTCTAGCAATTTTAAAAGAGTTTATTACAATGAACAAAGGAAATTTTCAAATTGTTAGTTATGATGGATTTTATCAGGTTGGAAAAGATGAAAAAGCGATTCAACTAAAGCATTCCTTTCCAGGGACGGTTGTAAATATGGAGTTCAGAACTGATGATACTTTGTCATATAGTCTCGCTTCTGAAGCTGATATAAGTAATATTTTTTAAAGGAGAATATTATGCAAGATACCGTAGAGAAAAGCATATATCAAATAGTAGGTAATCCTATTTGCATTGAAGCGGAAGATGGGAAAAAAGTATCTAATATTATTTTAGAATTCCTGAAACATGATCAGCATGTTACCCTTTCTTTTATTAATGTTGAAATATTAACATCAGCATTTCTCAATACGGCTATTGGAATTCTTTATAAAGATTATCCTGAAGATAAGATTAAAGCTCTTATCAGTGTAAAAGACATTCGTGCAGCAGATGCTGTGTTATTGAAACGAGTGATTGACACTGCAAAAAATTATTATAAAAATCCTACTATGATTGAAAAATCTGTTCAAGATATTCTGGAGAATGAATAAATGCCTCAGCGATATACATTAAACGATATTCCTCATATAGTTAATAAATCTATTTTTTTTGACGCAAACATTATTATTTATCTTTTTTGGCCTATTTATGATAAATATGATAATTCAAAAAAATATGCTTCTTTTTTTAAGGCGCTTGTACAGCAAAAGAATACCTGTGTGATTAACATTACTGTCCTCTCAGAGGTTATTAATCGTATTATTAGGCTTGAACAATATAATCTTAATCTTCAATCGGAAAGGTTTAAAGACTTTAGGAATAGTCCAGAAGGTACAAAAGTTCAAAAAGATATTTTTTCTATAGTAGAAAATACTATTCTAAAGGTTTTCACTCTTACCGATCAATCATTATCTATCGATGATGTTATAAAGTATTTACAAACGGATACTTTAGATTTTAATGATAAAATAATTGCTGATATATGCAAAAAGAACGGCATGATATTACTTACAAATGATGCTGATTTTAGTGCAGCAGATATTGATATTCTTTCTGCAAACACAAAATTGTGTACGACACAATCTCAAAAAAATAAAGCAAAAGTATCAGGCCGAAATTGCGTTTAGATAGCCTGAGAATATCGAGAAACAACACTACTGTCAAAGCCTTACAAAAAGGTAAATTCGGTTTCTTCAATGTTTCCCCCATTCTGCCCTCCGGTGATCTTGTGCTCTGCCGGTATTTGGAATAAACTACCGCCATGGCAGGAAATACATTCGGGATAATCTTTACAGTTACTACCTTCGGCGAAAGCCACGGAGCCGCAATCGGCATTGTCGTGGACGGCTGCCCCGCCGGTATTCCGCTGGAGCTTGAAGATTTTACTGCTGCGTTTAATACGGCACGGCCTTCGGGTACTTTTGAAACCGCGCGGCGGGAAC
>CAUPUT010000057.1:0-8698 GCA_963514615.1 uncultured Treponema sp. | reverse complement strand
TTTCGGCTATTATAGGGCTGCTTACATCTTTACGCAAGCCCTGAAAGCACCGGTCGGATGCACAGATAATAGCCGCTCTATACCGGGTAGTGCTGCCGGTTTGAGAGTTTTGGGAGATATGAGCGGTTCGGACATTACCGATATTATTACCGGCAGCGGCTTCATCCCCGGCAGCCGTGCTTCCGGCAATCAGGGATGTATCGGTTACGGGCATAAGCCGCCCTCTCCCAAGAGCGCAATATCTTCAACGGTAATGGGGTCGCGGGCAAGGATACGCGGCAGCAACCGGTCAAAGACGGTGCGCTTGGCATACATCACGCAGCCGGGAAGCCCCGCGATGGGAACATCGCCCGCGTATGCCAACAGCATCATCGCGCCGGGAAGGACGGGCGCACCGTAGCTGACAATATGCGCGCCGCTTGCGCGGATAGCGGCGGGGGTTTTGTCGTCGGGGTCGACACTCATACCGCCCGTACAGAGCACCATCTGGGAACCTGCCTGTACGGCCTTTTGTATCTCCGCCGTAATGGTTTCTACATCATCTCCGGTATTCACGGTTTTTAACGTTTCTACGCCGTACTCTGCCAGCTTTGCCTGCACGACCGGCGCAAAGGTATCTTTAATAACCCCGGTCAGAACTTCATGTCCCGTTACCAGAATAGTGCAGGTTTTGATGCTGTAGGGGATGACGGACATCAGCGGATTGGAGGCATCGGCAATCGCAGCCACCTCAGCCATTTTTTCTTTTTCGATAAGGAGCGGAATAACCCGCATCCCCGCTGCCGTCTGTCCTTTTTTAAGCGGCACATAATTGCGCTGTGTTGCAATCATCACCTTACCGAGCTTGTTGATTGCAAAAAGCCGGTCGGTGTCGATTTTAAGCATACCGTCAACCGTTGCCTTCAGCTCAATCTTGCCTTCCTTGGGGGCGGTCTTTTCCAGATTTGCTCCCATCGCCGCGGCTGCCAGAACTTCAGCCCCTTCATCCTCATGCAGCAAGTTTTCAGTCTTTTCCCAAACGAACAAGTGTTCCTTGCCCATCGAGCGAAGCACCGGAATGTCCTCCTCCGTAACAATATGTCCCTTTCTAAACCGAGCGTCCTTCGACACCCCTACGATAATCTGAGTCAGGTCGTGGCACAACACATGCCCGACCGCCTCGGAAAGCGGTATTTCTTTCATAATAATCTTCTCCATGTATTACCTTACTGACGACATGTTAATCATCATAATTGATATTTACCGATTACACAATCGAAATGTTGCATGTCTGTAAAATGCTAATATTGACAGCGTTGCTTTTAAAATTGTAGTATTGATTATGAATTTTAGCCGCTACATTTTGATATGAGGAGTTGTATATGAAAAAAGCTGTGTCATATAAGTATTCAAAACAACGGGAGGCATTGTTCAATCTTTTATGTTCTACGCGTACGCATCCTACGGCAGCATGGCTGTATGATAAGCTTAGAAAAGATTTTCCTCACCTTAGTCAGGGAACCGTTTATCGCAATCTGAATATTCTTGCCGAACAAAAACGAATTAAGGTTATCAATGTTGACGGTACCTTTGCTCATTTTGATGCGGACATGAGTGTTCATAATCATGTTATCTGTACCCGATGCGGCAAGGTTGAAGATGCTTTTATGCCGTCCGATGAACACTGCGATCAAACGGCTGCGAAGGTCAGCGGCTATCGTATCGATTCGCATCGGTTTGATTTTTTCGGGCTTTGCCCCGATTGTCGACGTCTTGAACATGATGAAGTTCTATAGTAATTTATTTATGCGAAGATTTGTCGCATGAGACGGATTTCTTTAAACGCTTGATGAGTTTTTAGAAGTCTTGATATCCGTTTAGCAATGGAGGTTGTAATGAATAAAACGCTGAAAACATTGTTTTATATTTTCTGTGTTTCCGTTCTGTTGTTCGGTTTTGGAGCTTGTAAATCGCAGCCTAAACCGAAACCCGAACCGAAGCCGGAGCCGGTAAAGCCTGCCGAGCCGGAAAAAAATGAAGAGCAGGAAAAGACCGCCCGCTTATTGGATGAGCTGGCAAAAGTTCGTGCCGAAGCGGTTAAAGTAGGGGCGGACACCGCATATCCTGCTGAATTTAAATCGGCCGACGATACGGCTGCCGAAGCGAAGAGCGGCTATGAAGCAAATAATTTTGCAGCAGCGCAGGAAAAGGCTCAAAGAGCTATTACGCAATATCGAACATTGATCAATCAAATGCAGATTGCCGATTTAAAAGCAAAGATCGATAAAAATGATCTGTCTTCTTATGATGCGGAAAACTATAAAAAGGCCGAAGAACTGTCTGCACAGATTCCCGGATTATATGAATCGGATCCTGCAAAAGCTTTTGAAATCTCCGAGCAAGCGCTGAATTACTATGAAACGGTAAAAGAAGCCGGTTTTGCTTCGTTGATGGATGATGCAAAAAAGAAAGCGGACGAAGCGCGCGAGCGATGTGATTCGGTTAAAGGTGCTACAGCGATGAAAGAGCCGTATGCAAAAACGGTAAATCGCTACCGTACAGCCGGAATTGCTGCAGGTAATAAGAAATATGAACAAGCGTACACAGGGTATATGGCTGCTGCCGATGAGTTTAATGATATCTACGAAAAGGTAAAAGTTAAACGAGAGCAGGCAAGCGATGCGATGGAACGAGCGAAAGCACGTCAAGATGCCAGCAGTAAGCTTGCAAAGGATGCCGACCGCGAAGCCCCCTTGCCTGAAGATGCGGAAGGTTTTTCGGAAGAACCGGTCGATCTTGATGAATTGCAGAACTCTACAACAGACGGCAGTACAGCGTCATCCGATAACGGGAGGTAACCCATGAAAAAAACAGCTATTTTCTGTACCGTATTCTTTTTATTAGGAACGGCTCTATTGTTTGCCGTATCGTACGATAATAATGAGTACCAGCGAAAGAGCCGTGCCTATTCCGAATTGGCGCAACGGGCGTATAACGAAGGTGATTATGACGCTTCTATAGAATATTCACGACTTGCCGAAGAAAATGCTCAAAAATCGGCCGATTATATTCAATATATGCTAGCCCGTATTGAAGCGGAACAGGCAATGAATAAGGCGCGTACCCGCTATACATGGGCAAAAAACAATCAGGCCGAACAGAACTATCCTGAGGCATTTCAGACGGCAACCGAGGCTTTACAGGCAGGGCATACCGCATTTGAAAACGAAGACTTTGACGTAGCGGTCGTCTGTGCAAAGAAAGTTCTTGATGCACTTGCCGTTGTTATCGGCGATGAATCTTCGTTTACAACGTTGCCTGCTCAATACCGTATCCGTACGTGGCGGGGGGAACGAGATTGTTTGTGGAATATCGCAAAAGATAAGGCTATTTATGACAATCCGTATCTGTGGCGAAAGCTGTATGAAGCGAATAAAGAGAAATTGCCGGATCCGAACAATCCTGACTGGGTTGAACCGGGAATTATCTTGACAATTCCGAGTCTTCGTGGAGAAAAACGAAGCGGCTTATATGACCCTGCGGTAACCTACGAAAAATTACCCTCGGCAAAAAAATAACAAATGATAAGGAAGGGGATGTCCCAAAAGTTGGTTACTTTCGGAGCATCCCCGACGAGTTTAAAATTAAGTCTTTATACAGTAATGACTTAATTTTAAACATCGCATCTAAAGCTTAAGGAAGCTGTCCAAAAACTGTTACGCAATCCGCTTTGCGGATATGACAAATCATTTCCTTACAGGAAAAGCCGATAGGCTTTCAGTTTTTAGACAGCCCCTTCCTTAATATATCTCTTTGTGCATTAGTTATCTTCGAGCTTTTAATCGCAGCTTTTGGTGACTTCCCGTAGATAAAAGAAAAGTGCGGTGCACATAAGTGCGTGGTCGTAGGGTTCCGTCCCCATCTTGCTTAACACCTCGTCAACAGGAACGGCTTCGGCTTCTAAAAATTCATCTTCATCAAGATGCTGTGCCTGTGTATCCGATTCGCAGTCCGCAAAATAAATATGGCTTTTATTTCCCATAATCGCAGGGTTGGGGTATACTTCGCCAAGGAGCGTTAAATTCCGCCCCGTTTTTCCCGTTTCTTCAAGCAGCTCCCGCCGCGCCGCCTGTTCGGGTGTTTCCCCTTCGTCGACCACGCCGCCGGGAAATTCGACCGATAGGTGTGACGAACCGTGCCGCCACTGTTTTACCATCAAAAAATATTGTTGCCCGTTTGTATCGGTGATGCGGGGAATAACGATAACCCATTCCGGCGCGGATAACGTCGAAAATGTCTTTGTTTCGTTTTCGGGCGAAAGACTGGTGATTTCATTGACCGTAAATACCCGAGTTGTACATATTTCTTTTGCAGCAACGGGCTTCCATGACAGATTAAGTTTTTTTTGCATAAAAATAGAACCTTCCTTTGACATAATGAGTATTTAGCCTTATTCTATAAAAGAGGAGGCTTTATGGCAATTATCACCATTTCACGGCAAATAGCTTCTTACGGCGATGAAACCGCTCTAGAGCTGGCAAAATCACTCGGCTACGAGTTTATCGATAAAAAAGATTTAGAGAAAGATCTGATCGACAAGGGGATTTCAAAGGAGTGTCTTGCTCATTATGACGAGCGGAAGCCCGGCTTTTGGGCATCGTTATCCCGCAATCGCGACTCTTATTTCGATTATTTACGGGAGATCGTCTACGGATATGCGCTAAAAGGAAACAGTATTTTTATCGGCAGGGGTGGATTTG
Source organism: uncultured Treponema sp. (assembly GCA_963514615.1). Taxonomy (GTDB): domain Bacteria; phylum Spirochaetota; class Spirochaetia; order Treponematales; family Treponemataceae; genus Treponema. The sequence goes on along the minus strand of CAUPUT010000057.1, from coordinate 3,959 downwards.
CGTTACTGCGCGGTATTCCCGGATGCTATGCGGTACGGCTGGTTGCTTCCGATGATGTACGGATTGCACGGCTGATGAAAGAGTTTGATTGGCCCGAAAAAAAAGCCCGCGCTTTGATGACAGAAAGCGATACCAACCGTGAAGGCTTCCATAGGTGTTTTTTTGATATGAAGCCGGAAGATCCTACCCATTATCGCCTTGTTATTAATACCGATTTTGCTTCTGCACAACTTGCTGCGAATATTATCACGCACGCATGCAAAGAGACAATTTCTCCTGTGGAAGAACAGGACGGACTCAAGCGTATTTCGGAACTGTTACTGGGACAAAGGATTGTCAATTTGATTGCTTTTAAAGAAGAGCTTCCGATTTATTTTCTGGATGCGGAAGTGTCCGATACGCAGATTGTATTGCATGGGGTTGCGGATTCCGTCGCCTGTATCGACAAAGCCCTTAAAATAGCCGAAGGTTTAGCACAGGGGCGTTCGGTATCTACACAGATCAGTATCGTTAACGAGTATAAACCTTACCCATAGTTGATTCGTTTACATTGTCCGCTTATCTGTTTTCGTTGATAAACACGCGTGGAACACGCTTGTGAATGCCGCAGGTGATTTCGTAGGGAATAGTGCCTGCAATGTCTGCCAGTGTTTGTGCGCTGTTATCCTGCGGGTTGGGGCCGAATATGCACACCTCATCCCACCGTTGTACCCACGGGTGTGCGCCGAGGTCAACCATGCATTGATCCATGCATATTCTACCGACAATGGGGAAGAACTCGTTACCGATGCGTACTTTTAGTCCGGGCGAAAGCGCGCGGCGTAAACCGTCCGCATATCCGATCGGGAGGGTTGCAATATAGGTATCCTGTGGGGCTGTCCAGTTGCGCCCGTAGGAAACGCAGGTGCCCGCGCGTATCTGTTTTATCAGCACTACCTGTGTAACAAGCTCCATAACGGGCTTTACGTCGATAGCCGTTGCCGTACCCTGTATGGGCAGGTAGCCGTAGGCGAGGAGACCGGGGCGCACCATGTCGAAGCGAGCTTCCGGCATCATCTGCACCGCACCTGAGTTTGCGGCATGAACGAGCGGAATGTGTATACTCGTCTGTCTGATTGCTTCGACGGCATCGCTAAAACGTTCCAGCTGATCTTTTGTAAAAGCGCGGTCGGATTCGGAATCGGAGTCTGCAACGGCGAAGTGGGTTGCAACGCCTTGCAGCCGTAAATTTTTTGCCCGCACAATTTGGGTCGCCAGTTTTACAGCCTCCGACGGCTTGCAGCCTATCCTGCTCATACCGGTATCTATTTTAAGGTGCACGGCGACGGTTTTCTTTTGCGCATCGGCTGCGCGGTTGAGCTCATTGATAAACTCTTCATCGATAACGAGCGGTTCCAGTTTGTATTCTATAATGGACGCGATTTCTTCCAAAATCGGCAAGCTGAGCGAAATGATGGGGGCGACAATGCCCGCCTCTCGAAGTTCTATACCTTCCTGTACGGAAGCGACGGCAAGATACGAAACCCCAGCCCGAATGGCTGCAATCGCCGTTCGCACGGCGCCGTGTCCGTAAGCATCTGCTTTGACCGGTAAACATATCTTTGTTTCCGGCGCAAGGGTTTGTTTGATTTGGGTAATATTATAGTTCAGATTATCCAAATGGATAATCGCTTTTGTTGCACGCATGGGCGGCATTGTACAGCAAACGGCAAATAATTGCAATTTATAAAAAACGTCCTGCCTATGCGCCACCCCAGGGCACCCTCATTAAAAATATTTTCAGCGGGTGCCTTCCTTTTGAACCGCGGAGAGGTTCAACTCTGGTCGAGTAGGCCATCTTGTTTTGCGGGGTTATTAAAAAAAAACGACCTAATGCATTTACCCTGAGGCGCGCCCTTGACATTATTTTTATCAGTGATATACTAGCGGCATATTTGTAAGTTTTAGCTAAGTTAGTTGAGGGGTTTATGTATATTGCACAAAATAAAAAGCGTGCTTTTACGGCAATTTTATTTGCTTTATTATTCATATTTATTCCGGTTATCGGGCTGCATGCCGCAGACGGTGAAGAAATACTGGATTCTTGGACTAAAATCGTAAAAAAGATGGAAGTGCACCTTAATAATGCCTACGATCTTTATACTCAGGGAAAATCAAAAGAAGCATACGATGAAGTGAATGTTGCCTACTTTAGATTTTATGAATCTAAGGGGATGGAAAAGATAACGATGGGGTACCTTTCCGGTGCGCGTAAAACAACGGTAGAAAATGCGTTTTACGAATACCGCCGGAACGTCTACAGTGATAAAGATAACGAGATGGTAAAAGCACATAAAGATAAGCTTATCGCAATGCTTTATCATGATGCGGCCGAGCTTGACGGTACGCTGAATGAAGGTGAAAGTGAAGATACTGCAAAGTCGGCAGTTGTTGCAACGTTTATTTCATGCTTTGTATTGGTACTTCGTGAAGGGTTGGAGGCAATCCTTGTTATCGCGGCTATTATTGCCTATCTCGTAAAAACGGGAAAAAAGAAATATATCATGTCGGTATATGTCGGCGCATTAGGCGGTATCTTGGTTAGTATCCTGCTGGCCTTTTTGTTCGGCGTGGTTGCCGGTGCTCAGAGCGGTATCGCTCAGGAAGTTTTTGAAGGCATCGGTATGTTTGTCGCGGTTATCGTATTGTTCTATGTCAGTAACTGGATGCTTTCAAAGTCTGAAACAGAAGCATGGGAACGGTATATTCATAAAAAAGTTGAAGCATCGGTTTCAACCGGAAATAAATGGGTTCTAATTTTTGCCGCCTTTATTGCGGTTGCACGTGAAGGCGCCGAGCTTATTCTCTTTTTCCAGGGCGTTCCCGTTCACGGAACGAGCGGCCGGAATGCGATGATCTTGGCGATTGTGCTGTCAGCGATTGTATTGATTGCCGTATTCTTAGTATTTAGGTTCTTAACCGTACGGCTGCCGTTAAAGCCTTTCTTCTTGGTTACCAGCGTATTGATGTATGCGATGTGTTTTTCGTTTACCGGAAAGGGTGTGTCGGAGCTGCAAGCGGCGGGCGTGGTTAACAAGACCGTTATTCCGTGGATGAGTTTTGAAATGGACTTCCTCGGTATTTATGCAACGTATGAAAGTCTCATCCCGCAGCTTATCGTGCTTGCGGTGATAATTACGATGAGCGTTGTATATGCAAAAAAGAATAAAAAACAACGCGCTCAAATTGAAGCTGAAAAAGCAAAACTTGAGCAAAAGTAAAAATACAGAGAGGCATCTCTAAAAACTGAAATCGTTAGAGGTGTGGAAGAGAACAGCTTTTGAGACATCTGACTGTGAGAAATAGTCGGTGTTGTAAAAGGCTTTGATGAGTGTGAAACAAAAAGAAATTAAAGATATTATAGGAGGATAGTTTCAAAATGAAGAAAACCGTATCTTTTCTTTTTGCGCTGATTGCAATCGCTTTTGTGCTTGCATCATGTGACAAACCTGCACAAAAGCAGGAAATGGCAAAACCTGCCGCAGAACAAAAAATGGCTGCGGCTCCCGCACCGACTGAGGAAGACGCTGCGGGTTTTGATGAGTTCCCGATCGGGGATGAACAGGATGTCGGTCCGCTCCACATCGGCGGTGTTTACTTCCAGCCTGTTGACATGGAACCTGCCGGAAACAGCCTTTCCAAGAACGAAGCTGACTGCCACATCGAAGCAGATATCCACGCAAACGATGACGGTAAAATGCTCGGCTACGGTGTAGGTGACTTTGTCCCTTATCTTCATGTTAAGGCCTATATTCAAAAGCAAGGATCGAGCAAAGTGCAAGAAGTTGCATTTATGCCGATGAATGCCGATGACGGCCCCCACTATGGTGCAAACATGAAATTCGAAGAAGGTCTCGGCAAGTACAACGTGAAGTTCGAAATCAAGGCTCCGGGCAACGATTACCTGTTGCACGTTGACA